>DATCBR010000074.1:0-25672 GCA_036511765.1 Acidobacteriaceae bacterium
ACTTCAACCGGTAAGACGTACCTCGCCGCCGCCGCGGGCATTCTGGCGGTGGAGGCATACCACGCCGGGCTGGTGCGGACGACCATCAACGCGCTCGACGCTGTGAACGGCAACACGGCGCTGCAGACGCTGACGCAGAAGATCTCTGCAACGCGCTATGCCCTGTCCAAGGCGGCAGCTCCATCGACGGGAACAGGAAGCGGGGCGTTGACAGCCACCGATGACATCGGCGTGGGTACGCAGATGGTGTCGCTGGCCGGCGGTGCGAACGTGACCGCCTCGACCATCGTGGACGCGGACCAGACCAACGTGATCGCCTTCTCCCGGACCACGACGCAGGTGCTGAACATCGTGACCGGCGGCGGAGCGACGACCTCCGGCACCAAGGCGACTGGCGTGTTCTTCCCGAATGGGCTGAATGGGCTTATCTCGTAACTGGAGAAGAGCGCACGAATAGAAGAGGGTCCGGAGATGCGCATATCAACCATGCGCGTTTCCGGACCCTTGATATTTTAGGATGGCTTGATTTACGCCGGGACAGAGGTGACTTCGGCGGCTTCGATGGAGACGAAGCGGCCGTGCTGGCCACGGTCCTGGAACTTGACCACGCCGGAGACCTTGGCGAAGAGGGTGTCATCCTTGCCGCGGCCGACGTTGAGGCCGGGCTTCAGCTTGGTGCCGCGCTGGCGCACGATGATGGAGCCGCCGGGGACAGCCTGTCCGCCGAACGCCTTGACGCCGAGCCGCTGCGCGTTGGAGTCGCGCCCGTTTTTAGAAGAACCTAGACCTTTTTTATGTGCCATTGCTGTTGACCTCAGGGGCTAAAGCCCCGCTCTGTTTCCGATCTTCAACGGCACGGCTGAAGCCGTGCCGTTAAGCAAAACCCAACTGCCCCGGGGCTGAAGCCCCGCTAAATTGTGCCCGCATTTCCGCGGGCTAAAGCCTGCTGCTACTCCGCCTTGAACGACTTGCCGTTGACCACGATCTCGTTGATGCGCACCTGCGCGAAGTTCTGGCGATGGCCAAAGCGCTTTTTGTACTGCTTCTTGCGCTTCATTTTGAAGACCAGGATCTTGTCGCCCTTGCCCTCGTTGATGACGGTGCCGGTGACCTTGGCGCCCTTGAGGGAATCCTCGAACTTGCCCGCCTCGGCGGAGACGGCGAGGACGTCGGAGAATTCGATGGCGCCGTCCTTGTGCTCGGTGCGCTCGATCTTCAGCGTCTCACCGGGAGAGACGAGGTACTGCTTACCGCCGGTGCGGATGACTGCATACATGGTGGAACCCTCAAACTGGGCGCAGAGACGGTGTTGCGTGGTCTGCGCTGAGATTCAGAACGCTTGTTGTGCCGGGGCGCGGCTGCGGGACCTGCCCCTCCCATCCAGATGGAGCCTGAATGAGACACCCGGCCTTCTTACGCCAGGTGCAGGGCGGAATCCGGCAAAAGCCGCTGCTTCGCCAAACTTAAAAAGTGTAGCAGGGATGGCAGGCCGGGGCAATGGGTGGCTTTTGACCCGCCATTTTGGGCCGGACGCAAATGCTTTAGGCCAAAAGCGGACATTTCACCTCAGCTTCAACAGGCGGCAACAATCCCACGGTAGTTCCTTAAGGTGGGTGTCTGTGCACGCCGCACATACGGCGCAGCAGCCCGCGTTTCAAGAATCCCAAGGAGATTTCTCTATGCGACTTGCACTCGCGCAAGCGACCGCCCTGCTTTGTCTTGGCTTTGCCACCGCCGCACAGGCCCAGCGTGACCATGACGATTTCCCAACCGATACGCCCATCAAGCATGTGGTAGTGATCTTTCAGGAGAACGTCTCCTTTGACCATTACTTCGCCACCTATCCGCACGCGATAAAGAACGCCGACGGCAGCGTGTACTTTGCTCCTCCCGCCGATGACACGCCGCGCGTCAACAGCCTGGAGAGTTCCGGCCTGCTGACCGGTAATCCCAATGGAGTGAATCCATTCCGCATTGATCGCAGCGTCCCCAACACCTGCGACCAGGACCACGGCTATGGCGATGAGCAGGCATCCTTCCACGGTGGGCTAATGGACCGGTTCGCGAAGACCAGCTGCAACGACCCGAAGCTCGGCGCACACAGCAACATGGGCTATTACGACGGCAACACGATCACTGCACTGTGGAACTATGCGCAGCACTTCGCGATGAGCGACAACTCCTACGGCACCACCTTCGGGCCGTCCACGCCGGGGCTGTTGAACCTGGTGGCGGGCAACACGTATGAGGGCATCATCACCAATGGGCTCTCCGCCAACGGCAACATTGCTGGAGGCGTCAGCGCCGGCGCCGTTATCGGCGACCCTGACCCGGCAGACGACAGCTGTTCCAACCCGAAGCGCACGCAGATCCGCATGACGGGCCAGAACATCGGAGACCTGCTGAACCTCAAGGGCATCACCTGGGGCTCATTCATGGGCGGATTCGACAACTGCGCTCATGTCTCTACAGGCGTCACGGGCCTCAGCACCGCCGATTACATTCCGCACCATGCCTTCTTCCAGTATTGGAAGTCCACCTCGAACCCCGCCCACGTGCATCCCACGTCGGTCGCCATGATCGGCCATCAAGGCGACGCCGCCAACCACGAATACGACATCACGGACTTCTTCACCGCGCTCGCCGCGCACAACCTTCCCGCGGTCAGCTTCCTTAAGGCTCCCGCCATCGAGGACGCGCACGCAGGCTACTCCAATCCGATCGACGAGCAGTATTTCCTGGTGAAGACGATCAACGCTCTCCAGGCCTCCGACGAGTGGAAGGAGACGGCGGTGATCATCTCCTATGACGACTCAGACGGTTGGTACGACCATCAGATGGGGCCGATCGTGAACCAGTCGAACGTGAGCGATGACCAGTTGCTCGGGCCGGCCAATTGCGGCGAGCCGAACGTAATCCAGGTTGCCGGAACGAACCAGAACGGCCGTTGCGGATATGGGCCGCGGTTGCCGCTGGTCGTCGTGTCGCCGTATGCGAAGGCAAACTATGTAGACCACCGCGTCACGGACCAGTCCTCAATCACCCGCTTTATCGAAGACAACTGGGACCTGGGCCGGATCGGCAACGGATCCACGGATGCGATTGCCGGCACGTTGAACGGCATGTTCGACTTTGACGACCATCGCAACCGCATGCTCGTCCTCAACCCCAACACCGGAGTTCCGGTCGACGGGAGACGCGAGGACCAGTAAGCCTTCTTCGCTGCCTCCTTTGCCCCTGCCGCGACCCGGCAGGGGCAAATGTTTTGAGGGGAGATTAGAGGAGGCGTGCATTTTGTAGCGGATTCTGGGAAGCTGGGTGCATGTGCCCCGTCTGCTTCGCCGTCGCGCTGCTTCTCCTGCTGCTTACCGCCGCGCCGGTTGTCGCGCAGATGCCCATGCCTCCCTCGAAGACTGCCCAGCAAACGCCGCAGTCGCATAAAGGCCAACCATCAGGTCAGTTGATGGATGGCATGGGCGATATGGACATGGGCGACATGCCCGGCATGACTATGCCGATGCCCTCCGATCCCGCGGCGAAGCTCCTGATGGGCGAGTCCTCCGGAACCAGCGTGCAGCCGAGCGGTTGGGCCATGCCCATGGTGATGACTGGCGTAGGGAAGGGCGCAGGCAAGTGGCAGCTCGCGTGGATGGCGCAGGCCTTTATCACTGAGGTCCAGGAGAGCCATGAGACCACCCCGCCGGGAGAGATCCATCGTGGGGGCAATGGCCTCAACTCCACCAACTGGGGCATGCTGAGCGCGCAGCACCCATTGGCGGGAGGCGTGGTCCAACTGCGCGCCATGCTGAGCCTTGAACCGGCCACCATCACCGCCCGCCGCTACCCGGAACTCTTCCAGTTTGGTGAGACGGCCTTCGGCCAGCCGGTTGAAGACGGCCAGCACCCGCACAACCTGGTGATGGAGATTGGCGCGCAGTACGCGCATCGCGTGGGTGAGGGCAGCGTGGCGAATTTTTACTATGCGCCCGTCGGCGATCCCGCGCTGGGGCCTACCGCCTACCCGCACCGCGCGAGCGCGGCGGAGCTGCCGCAGGCGACGCTGGCGCATCACTACGAGGATTCGACGCACATTGCGGACAATGTCGCGACCGCGGAGCTGGCGTGGAGCAAGCTGCATGTGGAGGCGAGCGGCTTCCATGGCCGCGAGCCGGGCGAGAACCGCTGGACTGTCGGCTCCGGCGCGATGGATTCCTGGAGCGCGCGCGTGACATGGCTACCCGCGAAGAACTGGGCCGCGCAAATCTCCACCGGGCGTCTGCATCATCCTGAGGCGCTTGAGGCCGGCGATGAAGAGCGCACGACCGCATCGGTCGAGTACGCCAACGGAGAGCGAGCGGCCAGCGTGATCTGGGGGCGGGATTACAAGACCGGCGGCCACTATGCCGTCAACGCGGTCACCGTCGAAGGAGTCACTCCTGTAGGCCGCAGGAATTACATCACCGGCCGCGTCGAGTGGTCGCAGCGCGATGAATTGTTTGCGGGCGATCCCGTGCTTGCCGCCACGCTGCCGCGCTGGATCGACGTCACCGCCTTCACCGGAGGCTACACGCGCGAGCTCAGCCGCTGGCGCGATGCGGCGCTCGGACTTGGCGTGAACGCGACGGCGTATCGCGTCGATGACCTCAGCGCAATCTCATCGGTCTACGGCACGCGGCCGTGGGCGGTCAGCCTGTATCTGCGCGTGCGATTGAAGAAGCCTGCCACGGCCCACACAACGATGCATTGAATTTCAGGCTGGATTGCGCCCGGTGCGGTAGGCTTACGGCATGAAGGCGATTAAGCTCTTCCGCGTGGCGGGCATCCAGGTTTACCTCAGCTGGTGGTGGTTCCTGCTGGCCATCTACGAGATCCAGGCGCGGCGCGGGACATACAGCTCAACCGCGTGGAACATCGCCGAATATCTCGCCCTCTTCGCGATTGTGCTGACACATGAGTTCGGCCATGCCTTTGCAACGCGGCAGGTCGGCGGCACAGCGAACAAGATCATGCTGTGGCCGCTGGGCGGCGTAGCCTACGTTGACCCTCCACAGCGCCCCGGCGCGACCCTGTGGGCGATTGCTGCGGGGCCGCTGGTGAATGTCGCGCTGGCGCCGGTGCTGTACGCCGCCTACCTCATGACAGGTGGTTCGCTGGACTCCTTTCTGGCTGGTACCTTCGCTGCCACAGATCTCAATCACTTTTTCTTCGCTGTCCTCTGGATCGACATCGTTCTCTTCCTCTTCAACATTCTTCCCATCTATCCGCTCGACGGCGGCCAGATCCTGCGCAGCATTCTGTGGTTCTTCTTGGGGCGCGGGAAGAGCCTGATGACGGCAACGGTCATAGGCTTCTTTGGGTTATTCCTATTTCTTGGATTGGCACTGCTCGACTGGAGGAACGGGGATCAATTCAACGCGGCGTGGCTGCTGCTCATCGCCTTTTATGCCGGCAGCAACTGCTGGAGCGCCTTCAAGGCGGCGCAGGCGATGCTGCGGCAGGAGAAGATTCCTCGCCGCATGGGACTGAAGTGTCCAAGCTGCGGTATGACTCCGCCTGTCGGCCCGTTCTGGGGATGCTCCAACTGCCACCAGCAGTTCGACACCTTTGAGACCGGTGGCCGCTGCCCGCACTGCGGCACGCAATACGGGGTGACTGCATGTCTCGATTGCCGGCGCAGTGCGCCGCAGCATGAATGGGCTGCGAGCGACTGGGTGGGGACGGCGCGCTAAGCAACCCTCACTGGCCGGGCCGGTGAAATTCAGGAACCATGCTGCGATGGAGAACGCGTGAAACGATTACGCCGTCTGCAAGCACCCTGTAGAAGATAATGTGCTCAGCATGTTCTATGCGGCGCAACCCTTGGCTGATTGAGTCACAGGCGCGTCCCAGCGCTGGACGCTCCGCCAGCAAATGACAACAATCTCGTATCGACAGAAGGTAGCGCTCTGCCTGCTCAAGTCCCCAGGTGCGGATGGTGTATTCGGCGATGGCCTTCAGGTCCTCTTCGGCGCGTTTGCGGAGGAGAATGGACGCCACTTAAATGCCTTGGCGTTTGCGGGAGACATTGTGAAGATGCTTGCGCACGCGCTCGAATACGTCTCCCTTTGCTATCCCGCTGGCATCTCCCTCGTCGATGGCCTGCCGCAATCTCGCCAGTTTAGCTTCGTACTCTTTTTCTTCACGCTCAAGCGCGCGCAATCCGGCGCGGACGACCTCGCTTGCGTTTTCAAAGCGCCCGGTCTTGACCGTAACGCTCACGAACCGGTCCAACTCATCGGTAAGGTTGACATTTCGCGTTGGCATACGCGCCTCCAAATACAGGATAATCCCCGATTGGCAAAGTTTGCCAATACTCCTCTGCGCTAGAGCTCCGTCGTCGCAGTCTCCGGGATTGCCAGCAGCCCCAGCAGAGTTACCATCGACATCGCCGATAGGTAGAGCCCCACATAGAACAGGCCGTAGCTCTTCGCCAGCCACGTCGCAATGTAGGGCGCCAGCGACGCGCCCAGAATTCCCGCCATCGAAAACGACAGCGATGCGCCGGTATAGCGCACCGGCGTGGGGAAGAGCTCTGAGATCATCGTGCCGAGCGGGCCGTAGGTAATGCCCATCAGTCCCAGGCCAAGCGCCATCATGGCAACCGCGCCCACCGTTCCTGCGCTGAACATGGGCGCAAGCACCAGTCCAAACAAGCCAATCGCAACGGTGGCTGCGATCATCACGCGGCGCCGGCCGTGCTCCGCCCAGAGCGCGGAGATCGGGATGGTGATTGCGAAGAATGCGATGCAGCTTAACTGCATTAGCAGAAACTTCTGCCGGCTGTAGTGCAGTGCGCTTGTCCCCCAGGAGAGTGCGAACACCGTCATCAGGTAGAAGAGCGTGAATGTGGCGAGGCAGACTGCCGTGGCCGCCACAACCTGCCGCAGATTGCGCTTGAGGACTGCCGCGATCGGTAGAGTGTGCTGCTCCTGGCGTTCGAGCGCGGTCGCAAACACGGGCGTCTCGGTGATCGTCAGCCGCACGTAAAGGCCCAGCAGAACCAGCACTGCGCTGGCCAGAAACGGCAGGCGCCATCCGAAGGCAAAGAACTGCTTGTCGGTCAGCAGGCGCGAGAGCACCAGGAAGATGCCGCCGGAGAAGAAGAAGCCGATCGGCGCGCCGAGTTGGGGAAACATTCCATACAGCGCGCGCTTGTTGGGCGGCGCGTTCTCGACTGCCAGCAGCACGGCCCCGCCCCACTCACCGCCGAGGCCAAGGCCCTGCCCGAAGCGGCAGAGCGAAAGCAGCAACGGCGCGGCAACTCCGATCGTCTTATACGTTGGCAGCGCTCCAATCATCACCGTGGACGCGCCCATAGTCGAGAGCGCCAGCACCAGCGTGGTCTTGCGGCCGACACGGTCGCCGAAGTGGCCGAACAACGCAGAGCCAATGGGACGCGCGAGGAATGCGATGCCAAAGGTGGCCAGCGACGCCAGCTTGGCCGAGTTCGGATCGGACGAAGGGAAGAACAACGCCGGAAACACCAGCACCGCGGCCGTGGCATAGATATAGAAGTCGAAGAACTCGACCGTCGTGCCCACCAGGCTGGCAAACAGCACAGCGCGGGGCGAGTTGAGGGTGTGGGCCTTTGGGGCGGCTATCGGAGTGGCGGGCATCCAGTGATTCGATTCTCGAAGAAGGGGTGAGACTCAAGCTTAGACGGACGAGAGAATCTTATACTTGCGAAAGACACAGAAAGTTCAGGGAGACTGCATGGCGGCACTGATTGAAGCGATCGAAGTGAAACGCAAGATGGTATTCGAACTTGAAGGTATTCCGTACACGTGCCTGGACGTAGAGGTGAACACACCGACCGCGCGCGGCGGGCAGACGCTGGTGCGCCTGAAGATGCGCAATCTGCTGACGAACGCAGTATTTGAGAAGGCGTTCCGGGCGGGCGACAAGTTCAAGGAGCCGGACCTGGAGCTGGTGCCCGCCTCCTATCTCTATAGCGACGCCGAAGGATCGCACTTCCTGGACCAGCAGAGCTATGAGACGCTGACGCTTTCAGGCGAGCGCGTGGGCAATGCGCTGGACTACCTGGTGGAGGGCGCGCTGCTGCAGATGCACAAGTTCAACGGCAACCCCATCGCGCTGGAGCTGCCGATCTTTGTGGAGCTGGCGGTCGCGGAGACGGAGCCGGGCGTGAAGGGCGACTCCTCCAGCGGCAGCGTGACGAAAGTTGCGAAGCTGGAGACGGGTCTGGAGATTCGCGTGCCGCTCTTCATCAAACAGGGCGAGCGTGTGAAGGTGACGACGGAGACGGGCGAATTCTCCGGCCGAGCGTAAAAGACCACGTTCGCGTGCGATCGGCTGACTGAAAGAGATAGACGCTGAGGACGCAGATCAGCGGCTCCAACGGATGTCGGAAGCGCGCCTGTACGGTCACGAAGTAGTAGATAAATGGAATGACCGCGAAGGCCCAGAAGTACATCCACGCGCCGGGAACGCGGCGGCGCAGCGCGAGGACAAGGCCAAGCCAGCCGGTGACGGAAAAGAAGCTGAAGTTGATGCGGCGGACGACTTCGACAAAAATGCCCGCGTCGAGCGAATGCGGCACGCTAAACCAGAAAAAATAGAAGCGGCGCGCGGTATTGCGCAGGAAGGGCCTGGGGTGTGCACGGATGGCTGCCTTGGCGCGCTGGCCCTGTTCGCGGCTGTATTCTATCTCCCCCAAACGCTCGTAGCGCTGGAACTCCGGCGCTTTTTCTGCCATGGGCAGCGTCGCGCCCCAGGGAAATCCATCGCCTTCAAAGATAGTGGCCTGGTAGAGCTCGGCCCCGAAGTTCGACCGCATCGGCACGAAGGCATGGAAGACCTGCCAGTTGCGCGCCACCCATGGGCTGATGACGGCAACAAAGCAGACCGCTGCGAGAGCAGCATTGCGCAAGGCGGGCACGAGATTCGTGCGGGTGCGCAGGGACGGCCAGATGACCCAGAGGCCGCAGAACGGAAGAAAGGTGAGCAGCGACGAGTTGGAGAGCGCGATGAGTCCCCACAACAGGCCGAAGAGAGACCACTCCAGAGTACGAGAGAGCAGGGAACGTTCTTCTCCCACCCCGCGCAGCTTGAGTGCCAGCACGATAATCCATGCGAACAGGAAGGCTGTGAGCGACATGTCCCACACCCACTTCACTGCGTACTGCATGGCTGCCGGGTAAAGCTCCCACAGCCATGCGGACCAAAGTGCGATGCTCATCCCTCGCCTGTCGCGTCCGAACGAGCGCCAGCCGATCTGGTAGATGGCGGGGGCGGTGGCGGCTGAAAAGACGCTGTTGACGGCAAGAACCGCCCACGAAGCAAGCAGGCTGTACACACCGAACACCTTGAACGATGCCGCGATGATCAGCGGATAGAGTGGCGGCGTCCATGCGGTGGGTCCGCTGTGGCCGTTGAATGGATCGGCGAAGCCGTGCCCTGTGGCCAGCGCGCGTGCGATGCGCCCCATCTCCCATCCAAACTCGAAGTGGTCGCCAAAGGTGCGGAAGCGATAGGTATGCGCCAGCGTCATATAGAGCACTCGCACAACGAACCCCACCCAGAAGATGCGCGCAGGAGCACGCAGCGGATTTCGCGTAACGGGATTGAAGAAATTGCGCAGGCGGGACATGCCGGGCTACCAGACCGTGGTAACACTCGCCGCGGCGATCTGATTATCGCGGCTGATTACAGGGACCGCAAAGTAAAGAGCAGTGGCAGCAATGATGCGGTCGGGCAGATCAGGCACCTGATCTCTGGGTATCTGCCGCATTGATTTGACGATCTCCGCAGTGAATACTGCCTCTACGAAGACGTGTTCTGGATCGATGAGCGCTTTCGCGAGCGCCTCGTACGCCTCTGCTGCGATACGATTCTTCTCCACGAGATAGACGATCTCAGCCAGCGTGATGGTCGAAATTGCAATCTTTTCCCTGGCCAGCGCAGCGGCCTGAATGCGCTGCCTCGCCGTGGTTGAGAGGCGAACGTCGCCAAAGAGATGCCAAAGGGCAGTATCGGTATCCGCGACCGCTGTGATGGTCAAAAGCGCTCCGCGAATCGCCCAAACATCTCAATGCGGTTTCGATCGATCTCCTCTGCGGAGGGCGCATTTCCGAACGCGCCAAGAATGCCGTAACCGGTTTTGAATGGCGCGCTGGGCTGATTGGACGAGGCGAGCTCGCGCTCAACTACCTCGCGGACATAGGAGGTGACCGAGATGCCATGCGCGTTAGCCTCGGCTTTGAGGGCTGATTCCAGTTCGGACGGGAACTCAATCGTCATCGCGGTAACTCCTTTTCTTAGTGTACCGCTGGGCTTTAGCTGGTCAATTACGAAGTTTGCGCAGCCAGTAAAATGCGTGCATGGTTCAGATCAAGGTAAAGCGGCTGACCGAAGCGGCACGGTTGCCGCGCTATGCGCATACCGGCGAGTTTGGCGATCTCGCTGCGGATGTCTACGCCAGCGCCGACGTAACGCTCGCCCGCGCGGGCGAAGCCGGCTCAACCGCGGCCGTACCCACAGGCATCGCGATGGAGTTTCCCTCGACGCACGGAGCGCTGGTGGAAGACCGTTCTGGCCTCGCGATACGAGGCATCACCACGCTGGCCGGCGTCATCGACCCCGGCTACCGCGGCGAGCTGAAGGTGGTAATGACCAATCTGGCGCCCCAGCCTCGAGAGATCAAGGCTGGTGAGCGCATCGCGCAACTCAGGATCGTTGAGCGTATCGAGGCGGCGTTTGAGGAGGTTGCCGAACTCGGCGAAGCTGCGCTGGATGGCTTGCGGGGCGCGCAAGGCTTTGGCAGCACAGGAAGGTAATCGCGTATTTCGAGATTCTGCCGATAGGGAGGATGTGGACTCTCCGGCAGAGGCGGCAACGCGTTGATCTCGATCAGGAAATACATGGAAAGCGGCGCAACCGCGGTTCCCGAAGCGCCGGACCCGCTCCTGGAAGCGGCGCTGGAGTGCTGCGGCTCAACCATGCGCGCCGTGGGGCGCAGCGCGGCGGAGGCGTGTCCGGTGACCGGTCGCGAGCTGGATGAGGCAATGTCTGCGCTGGCCGCAAAGCTGCCTGGCGAAGCGTCTCCCGAAAAGCTGCGCGAGGTCGCGCAGCAGGCGGAGCGTCACCTTGCGAGCTGGGGTGCGCAAACCGCCGAACACCTGAAGGTCAAGACCGACGAAGTCCGCGAGCTGATGTTGATGCTGGCCGGCACCGCCGAGTCGGTCGGCGAGCGCGACCAGCGCTACTCCAACCAGTTCAGCGGCCTCACTGCGGACCTGAAGGCGGTTGCGAACCTCGATGACATTACGCAGGTGCGCAAGTCCTTGCTGAAGAAGGCCGCGGAGATGAAGACTTGCGTCGATGCCATGGCGGAGGACGGCCGGCAGTCGCTGGATGAGATGCGCGCGAAGGTCACCGACTACGAGGAGAAGCTGCGCAAGGCAGAGGAACTCGCCTCGAAGGACCCACTGACCGGCCTGGCGAACCGCCGCGGCCTGGAGGCGCGCATGGCATGGTGGGCGCAGCAAAAGCGCATCTTCTGCGTGGTGATGCTGGACCTCAATCACTTCAAGGAGCTGAACGACCTCCACGGCCACCAGGCCGGCGACGACCTGCTGCGGCTGTTCGCCGCCGAGCTCTCCACACGCGTCCGCGCGGACGACATGGTGGGCCGCTGGGGAGGCGATGAGTTCGTCGTCGTCATCGGGCGCGAGCTCGAGGTCGCGCAGCGGCAGTTGGAGCGCATTCGGCAATGGGTCTTTGGCGAATACTCTGTGCGCACCGCGCGGGGAAAAGAGCCGCTGAAGGTCAACGTGGAGGCCGCCGTCGGACTGGCCGAGTGGGTCCCCGGCGAGACGCTGGAAGAGCTGCTGAAGCGCGCCGATGGGCAGATGTATGAGGAAAAACGCGCCGGACGAAGGATGACGGCGTAGGCAGGTCGGCGCTAGGCGCTACAGCCAGGATTCGCTGCGGGTCGGGTTGACTCGTTTTGTTAAGGGCACGGCTTTAGAGCCTGTCCTGAGCGAAGTCGAAGGATGCCGTAAGGCGCTCACTTATTCATGGGGCTTTAGCCCCTGAGATTAGGTCTGTTCAACTTGACCCCGGCTCAAAATTCCTCAAGGGCAGGTATATCCTCGTCTGCACCGGAGGAGGATTCCCGTGGCAGAAACAGGTGCGCGCCAATCCGCATGGCCTGAGCTCGCGTGGGAGCAGTGGAAGGACACTGCGGCCACGCTGCATATGCTCACGCAGATCGTCGGCAAGACCCGACTGGCACTGACGCCTCTACAGAACCATTGGTGGAACGTCCCGCTCTACGTGTCGGCGTGTGGACTCACGACTTCGGCGATTCCGTGGCGCGGCGGCGTGCTGGAGATCGAGTTCGATCTCCGGGAGCACGTGCTGGAGCTGCGCATGAGCACCGGCGCACGCGAGGCCCTCACGCTGAAGCCGCATACCGTCGCGGCGTTCTACGCCGAGTACATGGCCGCGCTCAAGCGGTTAGGCGTCGACGCAAAGATCTGGCCCATGCCCGTCGAAGTGGCCGATCCCATCCGCTTCGATCAGGACACGAAACACGCCTCATATGATCCTGACGCCGTCCAGCGCTTCCATCAGGTGCTGATGCGAGTCGATGCGGTGCTGAAGCGCTTCTGCACCGGCTTTCAGGGCAAGATCAGCCCCGTGCACTTCTTCTGGGGAAGCTTCGATCTCTGTGTCACGCGCTTCAGCGGCAGGAAAGCAGATGGCCCGCCGCGCCCGGACCGCATGCAGCAGGAGGCCTACTCGCACGAGGTCATCTCCGCCGGCTTCTGGCCCGGCAACGGCGGCTACGGCAAGCCGGCCTTCTACTGCTACGCCGCGCCCGTGCCCGAAGGGCTTGCCGGCAGCAAGGTCTCCCGCGGCGCATGGGATCCCGCGCTCGGCGAGTTCCTCCTCCGCTATGACGACGTGCGCAACGCCACCGATCCCGACGCCACGCTGCTCGCCTTCCTCGGAAGCACCTACGCCGCCTGCGCCACCGCCGCCCGCTGGGACCGCGCTGCCCTCGAGCGTCCCATCGCCACCGCGCCATGCGGGTAAACGCACTTAGCCCTGCCACCGCTCTAGTACGGTTTTTCTTCGAGCCGAATCGGTCCATACTCGCGACGGCCTAAAGGCACAAACTTGCCGTCCCGCCACGCGTATTTAGTTCTAATAAACCGTGTGGAGCAGCAGTCTCCCTGGCTCTTACTTGGGTCGTTCAGCTCTACCACCAGTTGCCCGCCTCTGCCGTAGGCTCCGTATAGTCCAGAGTAGGCGCGATCACCGGTGTAGCAATACGCCAGCAGTGCTGCTTCGCCATTGTGAAATGCATAAACGTAGATATAGTCACTCTGCTGCGTTCCGCCTGTATTTAGGTGGATGACTACGATCGCCTCTTCTTTCCCATCACCAGTGACATCGGCGTATTGAACGGAACTAAGCTCGAAAGTCGGCGAGCGTGGGCTGTCTTTACCCTCGACTAAACGGAAGTGTCTCCTGCCGGATAGATCCAACCATTGCAGATGATCGTGCCCGAGGAGTGGGCCACTCAATGGATACACGTGGTTCTTGAAATCGACCTCCCGAATGCTCGTTTGAGCATGGGCCGGCCGGAGACTTCCTAAAACCACGATTGCCGCTGCTAAAGCTCTCACGGGCAAAGGGTAGCCGAACATCCACGCGTCTTCAATGCTCTTGTGCGAAATTCGGCCCTGTCCGTCGTGCGACAATTAACAGCAGAGAGGCTACCCCACTTCCTTGCGAGCCGACTCCTTGCCAGAGACCACAGTTCAAGCCGAGACAGGGCCTGTTTCGCAGACCACCAACGCCGCCCAAAACGGCGCGACCCCAGTTGTTGGTGGAGATAGAGCCACGCGTCCCGCCCCCACACCCGTCCCCACAGCGATCCAGATCACGCCCGCGCTGCTGAAGACCCACTCCATCACCCCCGACGAATACGCGCGCATAGAGAAGCTGATGGGCCGCACTCCCTCGCTCACCGAGCTCGGCATCTTCTCGGTGATGTGGTCCGAGCACTGCTCCTACAAGTCCAGCCGCGTGCATCTGAAGCGTCTGCCCACGCGCGGCACCCGCACCAGCGGCCCCGGCAGCGTGGTGCAGGGGCCGGGCGAGAACGCCGGCATCATCGACGTCGGCGACGGCTGGGCCTGCGCCTTCAAGATCGAGAGCCACAACCACCCCAGCTACATTGAGCCGTACCAGGGCGCGGCCACCGGCGTCGGCGGCATCCTGCGCGACATCTTCACCATGAACGCACGCCCGCTCGCCGTCATGGACTCTCTCCGCTTCGGCCCGCTCGACGACGCCGAGCCCGACGCCGCGCTGCGCAGCAAAAATCATCAGGTGGTCAACGGCGTGGTCGCGGGCATCGCCGGCTACGGCAACTGCTTCGGCGTGCCCAACCTCGGCGGCGAGACGCGCTTCGAGCCCTGCTACTCCGGCAATCCGCTGGTCAACGCCTTCGCCCTCGGCCTCGTCCGCACCGACGAGATCTTCTACGCCAAGGCCGCCGGCGTCGGCAACCCCGTGATCTACGTCGGTGCCAAGACCGGCCGCGACGGCATCCACGGGGCGACGATGGCAAGCGAGGAATTCACCGAAGGCTCCGAACAGAAGCGCCCCAACGTGCAGATGGGCGACCCCTTCATGGAGAAGCTCCTCCTCGAAGCCTGCCTCGAAGCCATGGCCACCGGCGCGGTGGTCGGCATTCAGGACATGGGCGCGGCGGGGCTGACGTGCTCCACCTGCGAGATGGGCGCGCGCGGCGAACTCGGCCTCACCATCGAGCTCGACCACGTCCCACAGCGCGAGACCGGCATGACCAGCTACGAGATCATGCTCTCTGAATCCCAGGAGCGCATGTTGCTCGTCGCCGACAAGGGCCGCGAAGACGAAGTGCTGCGCGTCTTTAGCAAGTGGGGCCTCGACGCCTCCATCGTCGGCACTGTCACCGCCGACGACACCATGCGCGTCCTGCATCACGGCGAACTCGTCGCCGAGATCCCCAACAAGGCCCTCACCGATGACGCGCCTGTGTACAAACGCCCCGTCGGCACATGGAAGGCGCCTGTCCCGCTCGACCCACCTGCGTGGGTTCTCGAAGAACTGAAGAAGCCGCGCGACTACACCGCCGACCTCAAAAAACTTCTCGCCTCCGCCAACATCTGCGACAAGCGCTGGGTCTTTGAGCAGTACGACAGTATGGTTCAAACAAATACTGTTCAGGGCCCCGGCTCCGAAGCCGGCGTGATGCGCATGAAGCACACCGGCCATCCGGCGATGCACACCACCCCGGAGCACACATCAATGATGCCGGGCACAATCGGCTTCACTCCCTTCGCCGAGGAGACCTCAACCGTCATCGAGGCCGCCAAGCCTCAGCGCGGCATCGCCATGGCCCTCGCCGGCAACGGCCGCTGGTGCTGGCTCGATCCCAAACTTGGCGCCATGCACGCCGTCGCCGAAGCCGCGCGCAAGGTCGCCTGCACCGGAGCCACGCCCGTCGCCGCCACCAACTGCCTCAACTTCGGCAATCCGGAGAAGCCCGAGATCATGGCCCAGCTCTCCGCCGCCATCGACGGCATCGCCGAGGCCTGCACCGCCCTCGACGTCCCCATCACCGGCGGCAACGTCTCCCTCTACAACGAGACCAAAGGCGAAGGCATCTACCCCACCCCCGTCGTCGGCGTCGTCGGCCTCCTCGACGACGTCACCAAAGCCGTCCCCAGCGGCTTCCAGCGCGGCGGCGACGCAATAATCCTGCTCGGATATTCCTTCTATCCCGAGGCTCTGCAGGATTTTGGCTCGTCAGAATTTGCTCGCACCTGCCTCGGTAGCGAGTGGGGAAGGCCGCCGTGGCTTGAGATTCGTTTCGCAGCTGATCTGAATCGGTGCCTGCGAGAACTTGCCGATGCGAAACTGCTGACTTCATGTTGTGATCTCGGCGACGGTGGCCTACTCACTTCGCTCGCTCGCGCCTGTCTACAGGAAGAGGTCGGCGCGAAGGTCCGGTGTCCCCGCATCGAGCGCTTCCCTGAAGCTTTCTCGCTGTTTGCTGAAGCTCCAGAAGCCGCAATAGTTTCGTGCGCCCCTAAAGATGTCGACTCAGTTCTGAAGTTGGCTGAAAAGCATGGGATTACCTGGTTCCGTGTCGGTGAAACCGGAAGCCGCGATTTCGATGTCTCAATAAAGCCCTATGACGACTTGGATGATTCCCCTTCAACACTTCTATTCAAGACAGAGGTAGGCGAGTTGCGCGCCGCCTACTCCTCCACCCTCGAATCCCAGCTCGCCGCGGAGGTCGTCACCGGATGAGCGAGTCCGCAGCCAGACCGGAACTCGCGGAGATTGATCTTTCTTCCTTGGCACGTGCTCTTGGCCAATTGGAGTCGGCAATTCAAAGCTGGGCCGAGAAGCCTTCTGACACGCTCATTCGAGATGCCGTGATCCAGCGCTTCGAATTCACGTACGAACTGTCCATCCGCATCCTTCGCAGGCATCTCCGCTCAGTTGCCGCCTCGGAGGACGAAATAGAGGCGCTCTCTTTCAAAGAGCTGATTCGTCATGCCGGTGAAAAGCGCTTACTGCAGGGAGGCGTCCTGGAGTGGCTCGACTTTCGACAGGCGCGCAACGACACTGTGCATACCTATAACGAAGCTCGCGCCGAGGAGGTGGCTGCGGCAGCGAAAGGATTTGCCGAGGAGGCGCGGGTCCTGTTCGATAATCTCAGCAGGAGGCTTCAGCAGTGATCGCAACCCAGCCCGATCTTACCGAAAGCGATCTGCGAATCGTCACTGAGATTCTGTCTCAACGTATTCCAGAACGTCCGGTATATGTATTCGGTTCCAGGGCAACAGGCAAGGCGAGACGACGCTCCGACCTCGATCTCGCGGTCGGTGGCGCGACCCCGCTCACGCTTCGTCAGCGGGCATTGCTAAATGATGATTTCGGTGAGTCGGATCTTCCGATTCGGGTAGATGTAGTTGACCTGAATGCCATCTCCCCTGAGTTCCGAAACAGAATTGAGCGCGACTTTATTCCGATTCAGAGTTCAAACCCTGCCGCGGAGGTCGTCACGGGATGAGCGACCTCGTACAACTCTGCACTACGCCTAGTCCCCAGTCCCCAGTCCCTAGTCCCTCCGTCCGCGAAGCAGACGACCACTTCGATAAACTCCGCGAAGAGTGCGGCGTCATGGCCGTCTATGGACACCCCGACGCCGCGCGCATGACTTACTGGGGCCTCTACGCGCTGCAGCATCGCGGACAGGAATCCGCCGGCATCGCCAGCTCCGACGGCAACGACGTCAACGACATCAAGGGCATGGGCCTCGTCAGCGAGATCTTCACCGACGATGTGCTCGCTCGCCTGCCCGGCGAGATGGCCATCGGCCACACGCGCTACTCCACCACCGGCGACTCCGCGCTGCTGAACGCCCAGCCGATCTCGGTCGAAAGCACCAAGGGCCTCATCGCCATCGCGCACAACGGAAATCTGGTGAACCTCGGGACTTCGCGTGAGCGCCTCGCCCGCGACGGCGCGGTCTTCCAGACCACCTCCGACACCGAAGTCATCGTCCAGCTCATCGCGCACTCCAAACAAACCACCCTCGTCGATTGCATCGCCGAGTCGCTCGCGCAGGTCGAGGGCGCGTTCTCCATCGTCATGATGACGCGCAACCGCATCTTCGCCGCGCGCGACCCCCACGGCTTCCGACCGCTCTCCATGGGCCGCATCCCCGGCGTGGACGGCAAGCCCGACACCTTCGTCTTTGCGTCGGAGACCTGCGCCTTCGATCTGCTCCATGCCAAATACGAGCGCGACGTCGAGCCCGGCGAGCTCGTCATGGTCTCCGAAGACGGCGTCACCTCCCGCCGCTTCGCCCGCGAGACCGTCCCGCCCGCCAGCTGCATCTTTGAGCACGTCTACTTCGCGCGCCCTGACTCCAAAATCTTCGGCCGCTGGGTGCAGAAGTCCCGCGAGGAGATGGGCCGCCAGCTCGCGCGTGAGTCCGGCATCGCCGCGGACATTGTCGTCCCCGTGCCGGACTCCGGCGTCACCGCCGCGCTCGGCTACGCCGCGGAATCAGGCATTCCGTTCAACTTCGGCCTCATCCGCAACCACTACGTCGGCCGCACCTTCATCCAGCCCGAGCAGCGCGTGCGCGACTTCGGCGTCCGCATGAAGCTCAACCCGGTGCGCAATCTGCTGGAAGGCAAGCGTATCGTGCTCGTCGACGATTCCATCATCCGCGGGACCACATCGCGAAAGATTGTACGAATGGTCAGGGCCGCCGGAGCAAAAGAAGTCCACATGCGCATCTCCTGCCCACCCACCATCTCACCCTGCTTCTACGGTGTGGACACGCCATCGAAGAAAGACCTGATCGCGGCCAATAAATCGATCGATGAGATTTGTAAATTCATCGAAGCCGATTCCCTCGCCTATCTCTCGCTCGTCGGCCTCACCCACTCCTGCACCACCGGCGAACCCGCCGACGGTATGAGTCCCGCCAGCTACTGCACCGCCTGCTACACCGGCATCTATCCCACCCAGTGGGTCGACGTGGAAGACATCCTCCCCGCCACCGTCGGCGCGTAGCGTTTGCAGATCATCTTTGTTGCCAGCGCAGATAAAAGATGAGTGCTGCAACGAGCAACACCGCAACCGCAGCAATGATCGCACGTCGGTAATATTTCAGGACTCTCCGCAACGACGGGCGCTTAAGCGGAAACAGCTTACGATGCTGCTTGGAGAGACTGCGTAGCGTCTCGATATCCCAGCCAAGGTTGCTCAATAGAGTCGCAGCCGAATCTCCCCCGCGAACAATGCCGCGAAGAAGGTGGTGCGGTTCCAGCGAGAATTGCTTATCCAAGTCCACCTCCTTCGCTGCGTACGCGAGCACAATTTTCGACTCTCGCGCGAGGGGAATATCTCTCGCCTGGGGCATTTCTTTGATCGGAGGTGAACCCAAAAGTGCGCGTAGCTCATCGCGACGATCGTGAAGCATGGCGAATGGCGAACCATCTTCATAGTGTTTGTAGGTCAGCCCCAGAAGGATGTCAGCCGTAGCTATCTCGGGCGATTCACGGGCGAGTGCCTCAGTCCTGGCAAAGTAAATCGCGCGCCTCGCTGCCTCTGTATAGCGCTCAAACACCACACCCCCTTGCCAGCAACCAGATCTAAAACAACCCATACTTCCTTGGCAGCGGAATCCCCAGGTGCTCATACGCCAGCTTCGTGGCGACGCGGCCGCGCGGCGTGCGGTCGAGGAAGCCAATCTGGATCAGAAACGGCTCGTAGACCTCCTCCAGCGCGTCCTGCTCCTCGGCCAGCGCCGCTGCAAGCGTATTCAGGCCCACCGGCCCGCCATCGTACTTCTCGATGATCGTCCTTAGCAGCCGCCGGTCCAGCTCATCGAAGCCGTGCGCATCCACTTCAAGTAATTCCAAAGCCGCCTGCGCCGTCGCGCGGTCAATCATCCCCGCCGCGCGCACCTGCGCATAGTCGCGCACGCGCCGCAGCAGCCGGTTCGCAATCCTCGGCGTCCCGCGCGATCGCATCGCAATCTCTGCCGCGCCGTCCGCATCGATCGGCACATTCAGCACATCCGCGGATCGCCGGACCACAATGCGCAGCTCGTCATCCGTGTAGAACTCCAGCCGCAGCAGTATCCCAAAGCGCGAGCGCAGTGGCGAGGAGAGCAGGCCCGGCCGCGTCGTCGCCGCCACAAACGTGAACGGCTTGATCTCCATCACATGCGTGCGCGCCGCCGGCCCCTGCCCGATGATGATGTCCAGCTTGTAGTCCTCGAGCGCCGTGTACAGCTTCTCTTCCAGCACCGGCTGCAGCCGATGGATCTCATCCAGAAACAGCACCTGCCTTTCGCGCAGGTTCGTCAGGATTGCCGTCAGGTCGCCCTGGATCTGCAGCGCCGGCCCGCTGGTCTGCTGGAAGCCCACGTCAAGCTCATTCGCAATAATCGTCGCCAGCGTCGTCTTGCCCAGGCCCGGCGGCCCGAAGAGCAGTACATGGTCCAGCGCCTCGCCGCGGCTGCGCGCGGCTTCCAAGGCAATGGCGAGCTGCGCCTTCGCCTTCTCCTGCCCGATGAACTCGGCCAGCCGCGACGGCCGCAGCTTCAGCTCAAATGCTGAGTCGTCGTCGACGCGAGCGGCAGAGACCAGCCGCTCCGCATCGTTGCCGCCTTGCGCACCACCGCTCAAATCCATCTTTTTTTCAGGAGAACTCACTCAACGGCGATGGTACGGCGAAACGAAAAGCGAGGCAACTCGCAATTTGAGTTGTCATTCCGCAGCTTCGGCGCCGCGCCTGCGCCGGAGCGGAGGAATCTGCTTCTCCAACTCGTCCGATGGACAGACGCTACGCCGCCCTAAACCCCGCGCGCTGCTCTTGCAGATACTCATGCGCGATCAGGATATGCGTCCGCTGTTCCGCCACCTTCTGACGAACCGGCACCGGCAGCTCTACATTCAGCGCAATGCGATAGGCATCCAGGGCTTCTGCTTCGGACTCTTCGGCGGTCTTCAGCATTGCTTCGTCGCCGACGCCGAGAGCAGCCTTCAACTCCGCCCACGCACGATACACCGCGCCGACCGCCGTGCCGCTCTCACGCACATCCGCCACTCCATGTTGATGGAGAATGTTTTCAAGCTCACCGCGGAAGTTGGCCCGCCGCAGCGACTCCATCAGGAAATAGCGGCGCAGGGTTTGGTCCTTCAGCCGTTCGCCGATCTCTGCCATCCCGCGCTGCGAGTCTTCCAGCACGCCGATCAGTGAGCGAAGTGTGCTCTCAAGCTCCTGCACTTTGTGGCTTGTTGAACCTTCGTGTCTTGTTGAATCCATCGCTTCTCCTAAAAAGCTCGAATACTGCGGGCGGGGTCCACCGGTTGAATAAGGCGATTCTCCTTCACCGGCGGCAAGCGGAAGAAATCGCGAAAATCCCGCTCCCCGCGCCCACCTTGCGCCGGAGGGCCTTGTTCCTTCCCTCCGGTCAAATCCGTCTTCCATCGGCCAATGGGCCTGCACCCATTGCCTGGCCAATAACTTGCGTCGACAACTGCCGTCGTCTGGTAGATGCCAGTGGCCTTCGCAGGTTTGCATCCTGATTCCCCCCGCAAGGCCGCCCGGCCCTGCGCCCTGCCTGCGGGGGATAATCGAGCTAGCTCTGGCGGTCCGGGCTCTGTGCGCGCAGCGCCGCAAGGCGTTTGCGGGATGCATGGCTTTTGGCCCGCCCGATCCGGCTTTGCGCTCCCTCATGAAACCACTCAGGCTCGTTCCTACGCCAACCCGCAATCGCCGACTCAACGAGATCCTGGGCCTTGTAGTCATCGCCAGCGCCGTGCTGCTGCTGCTCGCCATCTCCAGCTACACGCCCGGTGACCCGTCTGCCAATACCGTCGCCGGCGGTCGCGCCGGAGCGCACAACTGGACTGGCCTCGCAGGTGCGTGGCTCTCCGACCTGCTGCTGCAGACCATCGGCATCGCGGCCTTCTTTCTCCCCATCGTCATCGGCCGCGTCGGTGTTTGCTGGATGCGCCAGCGCCCCGCCGGCTCTGCCAGGGCTCGCTTTACCGGCCTGGCCATGTGGATCGTCTTCGCTCCCGCAGCCCTCGGTCTGCTGCCCCGCGGACTCTACTGGCGACACGCGCTTCCCATTGAAGGTGTCACCGGCCGTCTTCTGGCCGATACCATGCTGCACTACCTCAACCTTCCCGGCGCGGCCATCGTGCTTACGCTGATGGTTGCGCTGGCGCTGTATCTCGCCACCACCTTCACCTTCCTCACCGCGCGCGACTGGACCGAGCGCCACTTCGCCTTCGCGTGGCGCATCTCTGAGCGGCTGCACAACTGGCGCATGCGCCGCGCACAGAAGAAGGCGGAGAAGGCGGGCTTGGCCGGACCGCGCGAAGAGCCTGCGGAGCCTGCGCGTGGCGTCTTCGTCAGCAAACGCGAACAGAGTGTGGCTGCCGCTGCCGCCGAACTGGAGCGCGAGCGCCGCGCCCAGCAGCCGCCACAAACACTCCTCGGCAGCCTCTTCGGCTGGCTCGGGCGCCGCAGGCGCCGCGCAGTACCGCCGGAGACCGCACCCGATCTTCCTACCGAAGCTCCGTCCTCCGTCTGGCAGTCGATGCCACGCACCAATGTCGACGCCGCGCCAATTACGTCGCTGGCAGCAGCCACCGCGGCTGCAGCCCCATACGCTGAGGCCCTCGCGGCAGCAGCGACTCCGGGCGATGGCCGCTTGTTCGAACTGCCCGAGATGCCGCCTGCGCGCGCGCCGAAATCCGAGACCGCATCGCGACCCGCAGCTGCACTCCAGCCCATCGCCGGAGCCATCGCTGCTCCCAGGGCTGCGCGCGAAGAGCGCCCGCAAGCCATCTCCTTCGGCAAACGCGCTGACGCGGACATCAAGCCGGTCACCATTACGCCAAAGTCCATCCGCGGTTACAAATTGCCCGCCTCGTCCCTCCTCTTCAAATCCGAAGAAGCCCACATCGTCCGCGAGCAGGCCCTCCGCGACGAGGCCCGCACGCTCGTCGCCAAATGCGCCGAGTTCGGTGTCGACGGCCAGGTCACGCAGATCAACCCCGGCCCCGTCGTTACTACCTTTGAGTTCCGCCCCGACGCCGGCGTGAAGTATGCGCGTGTCACCGGCCTCGCCGACGACCTCTGCCTCGCCATGGCCGCCGAGTCCATCCTCATCGAGCGCATGCCCGGCAAATCCACCGTCGGTATCCAGGTGCCGAACTCGGAGCGCGAGACCATCTGGCTGCGCGACGTGGTGGAGTGCGAGTCTTTTGCGCAGACGAAATCGAAGCTCGCCATCGCCCTTGGCAAGGACATCAACGGCCGCATCGTCACCGCCGATCTCGCCTCCATGCCGCACGTCCTCATCGCCGGCTCCACCGGTTCCGGCAAATCGGTCGCCATCAACGCCATGATCATGAGCGTGCTCTTCAAGTCCACGCCCGAGCAGGTGCGCATGATCCTCGTCGACCCCAAGCGCGTCGAGCTCGGCATGTACGAAGGCATCCCGCACCTGTTCACGCCCATCATCACCGAGGCCAAGCTCGCGGCAAATGCCCTCAGGAATGCGGTGCGGGAGATGGAGCGCCGCCTCAAGCTGCTCGCCACCAATCGCGTCCGCAACATCGACCAGTTCAACAAACTCTTCGACCACGGCAGCGAGTACCTCTTCGAAGACGTCGACCAGGAGCCGCTGCCCTACATCATCATCATCATCGACGAGCTCGCCGACCTCATGATGCTCGACCGCGCCAACGTCGAAGAATCCATCACGCGTCTCGCGCAGATGGCTCGCGCCGTAGGCATCCACCTCGTGCTCGCCACGCAGCGCCCCTCGGTCGATGTCATCACCGGCCTCATCAAGGCCAACGTGCCCACGCGCATGAGCTTCCGCCTCGCCACCAAGGTCGACTCGCGCACCATCATTGACTCGAACGGCGCCGAATCCCTCCTCGGCAAAGGCGACATGCTCTACCTCGCGCCCGGCACCAGCCGTGTGCAGCGCCTGCACGCCCCATTTGTAACCGAAAAAGAAATCTCCGCCGTCACTGAGTTCTGGCGCGCCCAGGGTGAGGCCGAATACGTCCACGGCTTCCTCGAAGGCCCCAAGGATGAGGCTGGCAAGGAGATTGTCGAAGGTCAGGAAAGCGAGGAGCAAGATGAGCTCTTCGACGACGCCGTGCGCCTGGTCTTTGAGTTCGGCAAGGCCTCCACCAGTTTGCTACAGCGCCGGTTGCGTATCGGCTATGGCCGCGCCGCCCACCTTATCGACATGATGGAGCGCGACGGCCTCGTCGGCCCCGCCGACGGCTCCAAGCCCCGCGAACTCCTCAAATCGCCGGACTACTACCGCGAAGTCGACGCCGCCCTGCGTTAGTCTTCGGCTTCGCCATTGACTGCGCGTGGATTCTTGGGCGATTTGGAGCCAGCACACTGCTGCAAGGATAGCTACCAAGCAGGCGACAATTGTCTGCAACTGGTCGCTATACGGAATCTTCGCCCACCCAGCTCCCACCGTCGCGAGGAACTTCGCGAGCCAAAGCACACACGAGATTTCCAAAAGTACGATTGCTAGCTGTTCGACCCTGTTCGAGATCCTACGCAGCAGAATCGGTAAATAGGCGGCCAGGTAGAGAGTTCCGAGCACCACTATTACACGCTGAAAATTGGAGGGTGGCCCTGCGAGGCGCGCCGCATCTTTTCCTATGTGAAGCAATTTGGCAAGCGCGACCACAGCAAAGAAGCAACATGTAAACAAGTACATTCCGGAAGAATCAAACACACGCAACGGTGCGAAATTCTCGTGCTTTAGATCTTGTGAAGTCATCGTCCCACGCTCTTCCCCGACTTCACCGCCACAAACCCCAGCGCCGCAATCGCGGCAATCAGCGCAATCCACAGCGCCTCAGGATGCCGGTCCAGGAACGAGCGCGGCGGCTCCGGATGCAGTGTAAACTCCGGGTTCGCCAGTTGTGGCCCCATTGTTACTACCAGCGGCTTCTCCTCGGGCGTAAACAGCCGTTCGTAGTCGTACACCGGCGCGGACAGGGTCCGATCTCCGTAATACAACGCCAGCGGGCCAGCCGCCGCAGCGCCCGCATCGAAGCACAGCCTGCGCTGCCGCATCTCCAGCCGCACGGCTGCAATTGGCAGCGGCTGGTCGTCGCCATTCTCGATCGCGACCCCCACCTTCGCCGCGCGCTGCAAGTTCGCACCCAACACCGCGGGCATGGTCAGCTCGTCGGTATGGATCTCGCGGCCTTCTTCGTTCGCATGCACACGCAGGATCGCGCCCACCACCGTCTCCGGCAGCGGCTCGCGCCGGTCCGCCTCCATGCCGCCGTTCCCGTCTCCGCTCGACACCGCTTCTTCTGCTCCGTCCTTCGCTGCCGATTCAGCCTTGGCCGTCACGCGCACATCACGGCTGAAGTTCCCCTTATACGTGGCCGGGAAAATGAACTCCACTCTCTCCACCGGCACGCGCGCCGGCACCTCAAACTTTGCAATGCTCTCGCGCCCCTGTGTCGCAATCGCGCTCGTCTCCGCCACAGTTGTGTAGATCGTCTGCGCCTCCCGGCTGGGCGGCACTTCAGCGCCTTCGACCATCGAAGGCACAAACCGCGCAGCGTCGGTCTTCGCACCGTTCGGCCTTGGTGCATCCGCTATCGTCAGCGTCACGTGCAGATACGGAAAGGTCGACTCCGGCAACGGCAGCGCGGTCGAGCGCGAGAGCCGCTGGGCCGTCAGATCGAAGATCGTGAACGTCCCAAACGCAACCGAGTGGCCCTTGCCATTCAGCGCATCCATTGCTGTAACCACCGCCGTCCCCAGGAAGTCATGCAGCGCGGGATCAACGTCCAAAGTAACCGTGGAGTAGGTCCGCCGCGGCATTTCGAGGTCAAACGTGATAGCGCCGCCTGCCCCCGCGCCCAGATTCAACACGCGCGCCTGCGCCATCTCGACATTCGCAGACTCGCTCAATGTAACGGCATACGGAATCTCATGGGATCCAGGGCCTGTGCTCGCATTCTGCGCCGAAGCGCCATCTGCCTTCGCCGGAGTG
>DATCBR010000075.1:0-14151 GCA_036511765.1 Acidobacteriaceae bacterium
GCGCCTCCAGCGCCAAGTCCGGCTCCAGCCGCATCTACACCATGATCTCCGACGGCAGTAGCCAGCACGCCATCACGCCTGCCGGCGCCGACATGCCCAACTGGAGCTGGAAATGACGCGGGGCCCGAAGAATGGGGTGGGGTTACGACCCCGATGCGCCATCCGTCGCAATCCCGCATCATCGCCTCAGCCTCAGTACCATGGAACCGACCGGACAGCGGCCTACACGTTCGCTGCCAAACACTTCCTTTTTGCCCTTGGCTAACGCAGGAGAACTGAAATGACCGACCGCCTCCCCACTCTGTCCCGTTCCGCCCGCACCGCCTCGCTTCTGGCATTCGGCCTCTTCGCACCGGGTCTTCTGATAATGACCGGCTGCGGCCATAAGACCGCTCCGGTCAGCCCATCGGCCAGCGCGCCTACCACCTCTGCGACTCCCGCGCCTACGGCGAACCTTACCGCCGATCCATTGGCCATCGATCTCGGCCAGTCGGTCGTCCTCAACTGGCGCACGACTGACGCGACCACTGTCACCATCGACGGCATCGGCCAGGTCCCGGTCAACGGCACGCAGACCGTCTCGCCCTCCACCTCCACCAACTTCCACCTCACCGCCAAGGGCGATGGCGGCTCCGCCGAGGCCAGCGTCCGCGTCACCGTCCGCGTGCCAGTTGCTCCCGTCGCTCCCGCGGAGACCAACACCAACAACGCGGACATGGGCTCCGACGCAGTCTTTCACCAGAACGTCCCCGACATCTTCTTCGACTACGACAGCTTCGAGCTCCGCCCCGACGGCCAGTCTGCTGCCTCCAAGGCCGCAACCTACCTCGTCGCCCATCCTGACCTCAAGATCGTCATCGGCGGCTACTGCGATGACCGCGGCTCCGCTGAATACAACCTGGCTCTCGGTGAAAACCGCGCCAACTCCGCCAAGACCGCGCTGGTGAACGCCGGCGTCAACTCCTCCCGCATCCGCGTCGTCAGCTACGGCAAGGAGAAGCAGTTCTGCACCGATGAGACCGAGGAGTGCTGGCAGCAGAACCGCCGCGCACAGTTCTCCCTCGACCGGTAAGGCCGAAGCTGTAATCCGCATTTGCTTTTCGGGTGCCCCATTCATGTGCGAGCGTCAGCCCGCACATGGGTGGGGTTAAACTTAAGCTGAGGTACCCCATGACTACACGCCGCATCCTCGCTGCCTGCGCCCTCCTCGCATCGCTCGCCGCGCCGCGCGCCTTCGCCGTCAACAAGGACATGGTCCAGCTACAGACCCAGGTCCAGGACCTGCAGAACTCCGTTGCCCACCTACAGCAGACCAACGATGAGCGCATGGGCGTCCTCAAGGACCTCGTGCAGCAGACCGCCGATTCGGTCAACAAGATGTCCACCACGGTCTCTGGCCTCGAGCAGCAGATGCGCCAGCAGCAGGAGGCCAACGGCAGCAAAATCGAACAGGTCTCCGGGCAGATGCAGTCGCTCAACGACTCCGTCGACGAGGTGAAGGCGCGTCTCAACAATCTCGACAAGGCGCTGCAGTCTCTCCAGTCCTCGCAGCAGTCCATCAACGCGACCCTGCAGAACATGGCTCCGCCGCAGCCTGCCACGCCTGACCAAAACACCCCCGGCGCACAGCCCGGAACCGCCGCGCCCGGCGGCGCTCCGCCAGCAGGCATGCAGCCGATGGCCACCACCAAACCGTCCCCCGACGTCCCCTTCGCCACACAGCAGGGCCCATACGCCGGCTCGCGCAATGCACAGCCCGCGCAGCCCTCCGGCGCTCCCGTCGGTCAACTCTTCAGCACCGCGCTCAGCGACTACATCGGCGCCAAGTACTCCATCGCCATCGACGAATTCAGGGAGGTGATCCAGACCAACCCTTCGGACCAGTTCGCCGGCCAGGCCTGGTACTACCTCGGCGAGATCGACTATCGCCAGGGCAAATACTCCGCCGCCGTCAAAGACTACGACCACGTCCTTACCGAATATCCCGGCAGCCAGAAGGCCGCCGTCTCCCGCCTGCACAAGGGCCAGGCCCTGCTCACGCTCAAGGACCGCGAGGCCGCCATCGCCGAGTTCCGCGCCATCATCCAGCGCTTCCCCAACTCTCCTGAGGCCGGCCAGGCGCGCAGCAAACTCTCTGGCATGGGCGTCTCCGCGAACGCTCGCCGATAAACAGTACCAGGCTGATTCCTCGGACCTTGAACCTCGCGCTTGGAACCCCCTCTTGGTGCTATTCCTGCATCCGCTCGTCTAAGCTATCTCTAACAAGCCCTGCGCATCTCGCACAGGTTTGGGACTGGCGTGAGTTGAAGGAACGCATTCGCAAGCTGGACGCGCGCGGCAACCAGAACGGCAGGCCCGTGCGCTTCGTCGTCGCCGCGCTTATCCTCCGCGCCGCCGCTGGCGAGAACGGCGCGCCCGGCATCACAGAAGTCCTCATCTGCCAGCGCCGCGCCGACCAGCCCATGAGCCTGAAGTGGGAGTTTCCCGGCGGCAAGGTGGAAGCCGGCGAGTCCGCCGAGCAGGCCCTCAGCCGCGAACTCAGCGAAGAACTCGGCATCGACGCCGTCATCGGGCCGCGCATCGCCCAGCTCCGCCACCGCTACCGCAACGGCGGCACCATCGATCTGCAATTCTTCTCGGTCCGCGAGTTCACCGGCGACCTCGACAACCGCATCTTCAACGAGGTCCGCTGGTCCTCGCTCGCCGCCCTGCCCAGCTTTGACTTCCTCGCCGCCGACCTCACCCTGATCCGCGACCTGGCCGACGGCAAACTCCTCTAACCGCCGCGCACCGTGTTCCACGTCAGCATCACACTCAGCACGATTACGATGGCCGCCGTCAGCCACGCCACCCCGTTGAACCAACGCGAGTTCACATGCTCGCCCATCAGCTCCGGCTTGTTGATCAGCTTCAGCATAAAGATCAGGATCACCGGCAGCAGCACGCCGTTCAGCACCTGCGACCAGATGATGAACTTCACAATCGGGAAGTTGGGCAGCAGCACCAGGCCGCCGCCCAGCACAATCAGCAGCGTGTAGAACCAGTAGAAGAACGGTGCTTCCTTAAAGCCCTTGTCCACGCCGCTTTCAAGGCCCAGCCCTTCGCACACCGTGTACGCCGTAGAGAGCGGCAGGATCGACGCCGCAAACAGCGACGCATTGAACAGCCCAGCCGCGAACAGGATGAAGGCAAAGTCTCCGGCCAGCGGCTTCATCGCGCCCGCCGCGTCCGCCGGCACCGCAATGTTGCGCATGCCGTGGACATACAACGTTGCCGCGCACGCCACGATGATGAACCACGCCACAATGTCCGTGAAGAAGCACCCTACAATCACGTCCCACCGCGATGTCTTGTACTCCCGCACCGTAATGCCCTTCTCCACAATCGACGATTGCAGGTAGAACTGCATCCACGGCGCAATGGTCGTGCCGATAATGCCGATGATCATGTACACGTAGTCGTGATTGCTCCACACCCCGCGCTCCGGCAGCGCCACCGTCGCCTTCAGCGCCGCGTGCCAGTCCGGATGGCTCACGATGCCTGTGATCGGGTATGCGATGTAAAACAGGCTCGCGACCAGGAACACCTTCTCCACGCTCTTGTAGTCGCCCTTCACCACCAGCCACCACACGATCGCAGCGCACACCGGCACGCTCGCGAACTTCGTCACATGGAACAGTTGCATCGAGCCTGCAATGCCGGAGAACTCGGCCACTACATTGCCGTAATTCACGATCACCAGAGCGATCATGGTAAAGAACGTGATGCGCAACCCGAACTCTTCGCGGATCAGATCGCTCAGGCCCTTCCCTGTTACCGCGCCCATGCGCGCGCACATCTCCTGCACCACAATCAGCGCCAGCGTCACCGGCAGCATCGTCCACAGCAGCAGATAGCCAAACTGCGCGCCCGACTGTGAGTACGTCAGAATGCCGCCGGAATCGTTGTCCACGTTCGCCGTAATAAATCCAGGCCCCAGCACGGCCAGCAACAGAAAGATGCGCGTCCGCCATGTCCGCCAGAACCGCTTCACGCGCGCACCTCAGTCCGCGCAGCCGTATGCACGGCAGGCACAATACTCCTCATTCGCTCCACAATCAGCCCCACCTGCCGGTCGTTGTAATATCCATCGCGTTCCGCCCGAGCGTGTCCCGCCACGGCAATGCGCTGGCGCGCCGCCTCGTCCGTAAGATACCGCCGTACCTTGGCGAGCAGTTCGTCGCGTCCCGTGAAGAACACTGCCTCTTCGTCTTCGCGGTAGCGCGCAAGATGTCCCTCGCTCCGCTCCGCCAGCAAAAACCCGCCGCAACCTGCAATCTCGAAGCTCTTATGCACAAACTCGTCCTGGTTGGCCCACGTCAAAAAACTCAAGTTGATCTTCGACCGCCAGATCGCCTCGCGGTATCTATTCAGATACAGCTCGCCCTCGCGATACAGTCTCGTCATCGCCTCCGCGCTCAGCGCACGCTCCCAGCTCCTGCGGTTCCCTGAGATCGCCACATCGCAGCCTTGCGCGTCCAACCACTCCAGTGTCTCCGGCCGGTCATCGTATGGCGTCCCGATGAACGACACCGCGCGGTCGCGGTCCTTGTCGCTCCATCCCTGCGGCGGCGGAAAGTGGATCGTCGGCTCATACGCCGTCTGTATCTTGATCGTGTCCCGCGCGCCACGCTCCTTATAGTGCGTGATATTGGCATCGCGCTGCACCACATGCAGGTCGTACTGCGGAATCGCCTTCCTATACAGCCGCCAACCGGGGTCCTGCCGCGTGCCAAACGGGTTGTCGATCATGTAGCTCACCGTCGCGATCCCCATCGCGCGCAGCCGGTCCAGCGTCTGCGGTCGCATGCCCAGCAGCTTGTCCGCCCACACCACATCAGGCCGCTCACGCTCTGCGATTGCGATCAAGTCGCGGTTCAGCCGATCCACCCACGGCCCTGCCGCAAGCCGGAACGCAATCTTCGCCGCCAGCGCGTTCGTGGGCGCATAGTCGTAGGAGTTCAACCGGACGACACGGTGCCCCAGCCGCTCCAACGCCCACAACCGGTACAGCGCGGAGTCGTTCTCGCTCAGTCCCGCCGCGTAAAGGACCTTCAGCGGCGCATGGTTCTTCACATCTGGATGAGACGCGGGATCGCCCATCGGCGCAGTCGTCTTGTCAGCTCCTTCGCCGATCATCCCCAAACCGTCATTTCCATGTTCTCAATTCCAAGTTCTCAACTGCGCAATCACCTGCTCGGCGTAGATCACTCCCGCCAGCTTCTTCTCTTTATCCAGCACCGGCAGCGCGCGCAGGTTGTACTTGTCGAACAGCTCCGCCACCTTCTTCGCGCTCGCATGAATGTCGCACGACACCACATGGTCGTCCGCCAGTTCCGTCAGCGCCATCTCCCGCGGCGCCAGCAGCACCTTCACCAGCGGCACCAGTCCACGCAGCTTCTCGTCTTCGTCCACCAGGAAGATGTGCGTCAGCGTTGTGAGATCGCCCTCAAAATCCTTCAGCGCGGCCACCGCATCCTCCACTCCCGCATCCGGAGCGAGCGCCACATAGTCCTTCGTCATCTCGCCTGCGGCGTTGTCCCCCGTAAACTCGAGCAGCTCCTCCACATCCTGCCGCTCCTGGGGGTCCATCTCTTCCAGGATCGCCTCGGACCTTGCCTCCGGCAGCTCCGCCAGAAAGTCAGCCGCGGCGGCCGGGTCCATCTCCTCCACAATGCCCGCCACCTGCTCGTCGTCCAGAAAATCAGTCAGCGCCTTCTGCATCCGCGGGTCAATCTCTTCCAGCGTCTCCGCCGCCACCTCCTCATCGAGTGAGGTGAACAGCGCCTGCCGCTCCGCCGGGGCCAGCTCCTCCAGAATGTCCGCCAGGTCCGACGGATGCATCTTCGCCAGCCGGTCCTGCTCGATCTTCAGCTTCACCCGCCGCGCCGGATCGCGGTCGATCAGGTCCACAAAATCCCACGGGATCAGCGCCGTCCGGAAGCGTCCCGAGATGCGGTCCACCGTCCCCGCCGGCAGCCCCTTCAACAGCCGGCGCACCGCCCCCCGCGTCCCCACCTCCACCTCGGCAATGCGCAATCGCAGCGTGCACTCATCCGGCGTCGTCGCCTGCCCATCGCCTTCACCGCTCACAGCGCCCTCGCCGTTCGCCCCCTCCCACACCAGGTCAACGTCATTCACCCGGACCACCTTATGGCCATGCACGTCGATGATCTGCTGGTCCAGCAGGTCGCGCTCCAGCATCAGGAACGCATCTTCCTGCGGCATCGGCTCCGTCGCGGCGCCCGCCTTCAGACGCAACCCAGCGCCATCCTTCAGCTCCAGTCCGCCCACCTCGATCGACACGCGCTTCTCGCGCGCCATCCCAACCGGACGCAGCACCAGCGCCTGCACATGGTTCGCATCCACCTGCGGAGCAACGGCAAACTCGCGCACGTGGCCTACCGTGCGGCCGCTTGCATCGGCCACCGCCGCGCCCATCAGCGCGGAGACGCTCGTCGTCACATTGGCATGTCTGGTCATGCGTTCCCGCCAATTCCCCTCTTCGCATCCTACTTGCCCAACGAGACTCCCTCAACCTCCAACCTCATCCTCCCTCCCCGACCTCGAACCATGAACCTCGCACCTTGAACCTTCCAATCCTTGACATCCCCGGCAATCTCCAAGCACACTGGCCTTCATCGCCGTAAAATCCGCGGAACTCGCGCCCCCGGCGGCTACAAGTGATCCGATTGCCCGATCCCACAACAAGCCGCGCCTCTATGACCGTTCCCTCCACCCTCGAAAGCGTCAACGCCCTGGAGAAGGCCGCCCAGGAGTTCGCCACCCGCTCCGGCTTCGACGAGGACACCGCGCCCAACATCGCCATGGCCGTCCGCGAAGCCGCCATCAACGCCGTTATGCATGGCAACTCCTACGACACCGGCAAGACCGTCACCGCTTCCTTTGAATCCACCTCGGACTCGCTCGTCATCCGCATCGCCGACCAGGGCCCCGGACTCGATCCCGGCTCCGTCCCCGACCCTCTCGCACCTGAGAACATCCTCCGCGGCTCCGGCCGCGGCATCTTCCTCATCCGCGCCTTTATGGATGAGGTACACTTTCGCCTACTGCATCCCGGCACGGAACTCACGCTGGTCAAGCACCGCACTCCGGCCCAGCCGTCGGCTTAGCCCTTCAAGGAGAAACAACGCAATGAGCATGAAAGTATCCACCCGCCAGGTAGACGGTGTCACCATTCTCGACCTCAGCGGACGCATCACCCTCGGAGAAGGCAGCGTCACCCTGCGCGACGCCGTCCGCGACGTCCTCGGCAAAGGCTCCCGCAAGATCCTGCTCAACCTCGGCAACATCACCTATATCGACTCGTCCGGCATCGGCGAACTTGTCTCCGCATTTACCTCTGTCAAGAACGCGGGCGGCGAGCTCAAGCTCCTCAACCTCACCAAGAAGGTCCACGACCTGCTCCAGATCACCAAGCTCTACACCGTCTTCGACATCAAGGACGACGAAGCCTCAGCCGTCAGCGCCTTCGCCTAAGCTCAGAAATCGGGTGCCCCATTCATGCGCGGCCTTATCGCGCATGAGTGGGAAAGGCTCTCTCTCATACACCTACCGCCAGGTGCCCGAGCGAGCGCGGTGCGCGAGTCAGGGCCACCACATTGTCCCCTGTCATTCTGAGCGAAGCGGAAAATCCCCGTATTTGTTCACCCACAGAGAATCCAATGGCCGCCGACCGGGGCGGCCATTTCTTTTTGCTCAAGCAACATTTTCAGAGAACCTTGGGCACTGGCGCACCCTGCAACGCTACCAGTCTTTGGGGCTCACAACTTGCGCGCGCCAGCCGCGACAGGTCTGCCTGCATCTTGGGATCAGTCACAAGGTTCTTGAGCACGGCATCCAGAATGGACTTGGCCGCCACATCCTCCGGCCATCGAATGCTGTAGTGAATCCACTTCCCCTCGCGGCGCGCGCTCACAATGCCCGCATTGCGCAGATACGCCAGGTGCCGTGAAATTTTGGGCTGACTTTGCTTCAGCATTTCAACGAAAGAGCACACACACACCTCTCGCCCCCCCATCAGGTTGAGCAGCCGAAGCCGTGTTGGGTCCGCCAGAGCTGCGAAAAGCCCCGCCAGATCGAACGGTTTGGACCGTCGCACCACGCGACAATTATATACGGATTGACAAATATGTCGTCCTTCCATAAATTCGCATTAACGCATATGACTTCCACCGATCAAGCCAGGGAAAGACATTACAACGTCCTCTTCCTCTGCACCGGCAACTCCGCGCGCTCCATCATGGCTGAGGGAATCCTTAACCGCAAAGGAAAAGGCGTCTTCACCGCCTACAGCGCCGGGAGCCATCCCTCCGGCGCTCCGCGCCCCGAGGCACTCGCGCAACTCCGCGCAGTCGCCATCCCCACAGACTTCGCCCGCAGCAAATCCTGGGATGAATTTGCCGGGCCAAACGCCCCGCGCATGGACTTCGTCTTCACCGTCTGCGACAACGCCGCCAACGAAACATGCCCATTCTGGCCCGGTCAGCCCATGACCGCGCATTGGGGCGTCCACGACCCCGCCGCCGCCCAGGGCACACCTGCGGAGATCGAACGCGCCTTCCGTGACGCGTTCTCGATTCTCGACCGCCGCATCAGCCTCTTCCTCGCCCTGCCTCTCGCCTCTCTGGATCGACTTGCCATCAAGCGAGAGATCGACCGGATCGGAAAGCAATGAACGCGACGCTCGCTCGACGTGCAACGGCTGAGTTCCTCGGCACGCTCTTTCTGCTGGCAGCAGTCGTTGGCTCCGGCATCATGGGCGACCGCCTCTCCAACGGCAACGTCGCCATCGCTCTGCTGGCCAACTCCCTCGCCACCGGCGCCGCGCTGGTTGCACTGATCCTTGCCCTCGGCCCCGTCTCCGGCGCTCACTTCAACCCAGCCGTAACTCTGGCCGATGCGTGGCTGGGCGATACCGCCTGGCGCGAGGTCCCCGTATACATCTCCGCACAGATCGCTGGAGCGATCACAGGTGTTCTCACCGCGCACCTGATGTTCGGCGAAGCCGTCTTCGCGGCCTCAACCCATGCGCGCAGTGGCCCCGCGCAACTCTTCAGCGAATTCGTTGCCACCTTCGGACTGCTGGCAGTCATCTGGGGATGCGGACGGCCTCGGCCCGCCGCCGTTCCGTATGCAGTCGGCGCGTACATCACCGCCGCCTACTGGTTCACCTCATCCACCTCATTCGCCAATCCCGCCGTCACCCTCGCCCGCGCCATAACCAACACGTTTGCGGGCATTCGCCCTGTGGACGTTCCGGGCTTTATCCTCTTCCAGCTTGCCGGCGCCTTCGCCGCCTCTCTCCTCTTCCACTGGCTCCGCCCGGAGTCCTGCCCAGCAAAATAGATTGTGCAGTCCTGACTTTGCGTTTGTTTGTCATCCTGAGCGGAGCGGCGCGGCAGTGGGCCGCGCAGTCGGGGGCTACTGCCCGCCAAAGCCTGGGCCGGCGCCCAACTTGAAGATCGGCAGATACAGCGCGATCAGGATCGTCGCCACCACCACGCCCATAAAGATCAGGATGGCCGGCTCGATCAGGCTCATCGCCGCCGTCAGGCTGGTCGCCACGTCCTCTTCGAAGAACTCCGCCACCGAGTTCAGCATCTGCGGCAGCGCGCCGGTCGACTCGCCCACCTCGATCATCTCGATCGCGAGCTCAGGAAAGGCCTTCGTCTTCTCCAGGCTGAGCGCCAGCGGCTTGCCCTCGCGCACTGTCTCAACGCTCGCGACGACCGCATTGCTTACCTGCCGGCTGCCAATCGAGCTCGCCGCCGTCTCCAGGCTCGATACCAGCGGCAGTCCGCCCTTCAGCAGCGTGGACAGAGTCCGCGAGAACAGCCCGACCTGGTACTTCAGCCACACCTGCCCGAAGACCGGCATCCGGATGCGCAGCCTGTCCAGCAGGTTCGCCCCGGCATCTGTCCTCGTCCACCGGTACGCAAGGAAGATCAGCAGCGCTACTGCCACGCCAACATACAGCCCGTAGCTTTGCGCCTCTTTCCCCAGTTCCAGCAAAAACGTCGTCAGGGCCGGCAGCGTCGTCCCCAGTTGCTCATACAGTTCCGCGAAGCGCGGAACCACAAATGTGATCAGGAAGATAAACAGCCCCGTCACCATCACCACCAGCACCGCCGGATACACCAGGCTCGCCGTCACCTTCTTGCGAAAGGTCAGGCTCACGCGCTGGAAGTCGACAAAGCGCTGTAGCACCTCTTCCAGGTTGCCGGAGCGCTCGCCCGCCAGCAGGGTTGTGGTGTAGACGACGGGGAATCCGCCCTGCGCCTCAAAGGCCGATGAGATCGACTCGCCATTCCGCACCCGCTGGGCCACGTCCTCCAGTTGCGCGCGGAAGTGCGGCAGCTTCTGCCGCCGCGCCAGCAGTTCGATGGATCCAAGAATCGGCAGTCCCGCACGGATCAGAGTCAGGAACTGCTGGTTGAAGACCAGGAAGGTATCGAGCTTCACCTTCTTGTTCTTCTCCACCGCCAGCAGTCCGCGCGCCTTTACGGAGAAGACGTGATAGCCGGCCTGCACGAACCGCGCGCGCAGCTCCTCAGCAGTCGCGGCAGATTGCACCTGCTCCTGCACGCGTCCACGCTCATCGGCCAGGCGGATGACGAACTCAGTCATAGAGAAAGGTCAGCTCGCGACGGAAAACAGCGGTCGCGTGACACTGTCCATATTAGACGGTTGGCGGGCGACCTTGCTGTCTCAGCGCGAAGCGCCGACGGCGTTCTTCTCGTTTTCGGAAACGTACCAGTCAACCGTCTTCTTCAGGCCGTCGTGGAAATGCACCTTGGGCCGATAGCCAAGCTCTGCCGTGGCGCGGGTAATGTCGGCGAGCGAATGCTTGATGTCACCGGCGCGCTCCGCCCCATAGGCCGGCGCGCCCTTGAAGCCCAGGTGCTCGGCGATGGTCGCGTAGACCTCGTTCAGAGTATGCGCGCGACCGGTGCCGATGTTGAATACGCGGCCCGTCGCGACGGAACTCGGCGCCTGGCACGCCAGCAGGTTCGCGCTCACGGCGTTGTCCACATAGTTGAAGTCGCGGCTGGTCAGCCCATCGCCGTAGATAGTCGGCGTGTCGCCAGCCATCATCTTGAAGGTGAACTGCGCGATCACGCCCGAGTAGGGCGAGTCTGCTGCCTGGCGCGGCCCAAAGATGTTGAAGTAGCGCAGGCAGATACCTTCAAGACCGTAGGCGCGATGGAACGCCTGGATGTAGTACTCGCAGGTCAGCTTCTGCACCGCATACGGCGAGAGCGGTCGCGGCGACATGTCTTCCTGCTTGGGCTGCGTGGGCTGGTCGCCGTAGGCCGAAGACGAAGCTGCGTAGACGATGCGCTTCACCTTGGCGTCCCGCGCGGCGATCAGCAGGTTCAGCGTGCCGTTGATATTGGACTCGTGCGAGGTGAGCGGGTCCTTCACCGAACGTGGGACAGAGGCGAGCGCACCCTGATGCAGGATGTAGTCCGCACCTTCGCAGGCTGCCTTCACGCCTGCGACGTCCTGCAGGTCCATCTTCTCAAAGGAGATGTCGCTGCTGATGTCGGCGAGATTGTCGAGGTTCCCAGTGGAAAGGTTGTCGATGCCGCGGACCTGATGTCCCTGCTCGACCAGCGTGTGCGCCAGCGTTGACCCGATGAACCCTGCAATGCCTGTAATCAGATACCGTGCCATGTAGCCTCTGCTCCTGTATTTCGTTGGATGCCGGCGAGTCCTTATGCAGGGCCCGTCCATATCTCTGCGGCGATCCACTTGCGTATCGGCAGGAGAACCCAGTCTCGCCAGTTGATCGCGCGCCGTCGATGCTACTTTCGTGCAGTCACAGTTCCTATTTTAAGTGCTCGCATCCGATCGAATCATCGAGTGCATCCAAAAGCTCACTGGACCGCTTCAGGTCGACTTTTCTGGCAAACAGAGCTCCGCTTTGCTCGATATTCCCAAGATCTGCTAGTTCCAATATGCGGGGCAAAGAAGGATTCGGATTTATCCAATCGATGTAGTGCAGCGCGTGACGATGTCGTTCCAACTGCGCAAATCCAACTCGTGTGGCGTCAAATGCGATCTTGTCGCCCTTGGACGTGATCTTTACGATAGAGTGAATCATCGATTCATCGGGTGTTTGCGCAAGCTTAAACCATCGAAAGACATCTTGACGTGAATCTAGAAATGCAAGCATTTCGGTCACGGCTTGACGGGTGAGGGCCCACCATTGAGGCCCGTAAAACAGCTTTAGGCCCGGCGGACGCCTCCGTCTGAACCTTGATTCGAGGCGCCGCGCCATCGCAACCATTCGGGGGTGTCCAGACCGGTCGTTTAAAAATTTATTGTCGCCGAAATAGGGATGACCTAAGCGACGGTCGAAGAGGCCGTCGCCGTCAGGATCAATTTCACGATCGATCTGGATAAACTCCTCGTCACCCGAAAGGACGTTGACGATCTGGCCCAGCGGCTTGATCGGATAGTCCACACCGGACATTAATACAAAACGCTGTGCGTTGGGCGCTGCGGCAAGGGCCACACGAAGCAGATTGAGCGTCGCAACGACCATGCTGAACCCGCTCCAACGCACACTGACCCGCTGGTCGTCGGGAAGAAATGTAGTATGGTCCAGTTCCTGGACTGTTCTAAAGTCTTCTATATCGGTTTTGCGATCAACATGCACGAAGAGGTGCATCCCTTTGGCGGATAGCCTGCTGGCGAGACGGCGAAGCAAGTCTGGCTGGTGGTGGGCCAATATGAGGAACGCAAACCGAATCTGATCCGGCGCAACGGAACCGCTCCCTAGACGCGGGGCATCTGCGCTATATTTTGGCTTCAAACGATCAAAGTCCTCGATGCAAGATCCTGCGTTTATACCACTACATCGATAGCAGCGCCAGCGCACCAACGGCATGGCGCGTATGACCCACGGATCGAAAGGCATACAACGGACGTGTCAGACTTCGCACCTACCCGAATGCGATAATCGGAGGGATATGTCGAACACAAACCAAGCAGTTCTGCCCAAGATTGCACAGGCGCGCCTTGACCGCCTGCAGGCCCGCAACGCCAGCATTGGAGTCATCGGACTCGGATACGTCGGCCTGCCACTGTCTCTCCTGTTGGCGGACGCAGGATTCAAAGTCACTGGGTTTGACATCGACACCAAAAAGATCACAGACCTGGAAGCTGGCCGCTCGTACATCTTCCGCATTGAGGCCACTGAGATTCAGGCTGCACGCAAGCAGGGCTTCTCCGCTACGACCGATTTCTCGAAGCTGGCCGAGCAGGACGCGATCATACTGTGCGTCCCCACTCCCCTGACCGAGCACCGCGAGCCGGACCTCAGCTATGTGGAGAACACGGCCAAAGCGGCGGCGCCGCATGTGCAGGAAGGCCAGTTGATCGTGCTCGAAAGCACCACGTATCCCGGTACGACCGAAGAACTGATGATCCCGGTGCTCGAGGCCGGCAATTCACATGGGCTGAAGGTGCAGGGCAAAGGCGAGCCTGCGGACAAAGGCGTGTTCTATGTTGCCTTCTCGCCGGAGCGCGAAGACCCGGGCAATACCTCGGTTGCACGCCGCGACATCCCGAAGGTTGTGGGCGGGCATGAGCCGATCGCGACTGAGCTGGCCGCGACGATGTACGAGGGCATCTTCACACGCGCAGTCCGCGTCTCGTCGACACGAGTGGCTGAGATGACGAAGCTGCTCGAGAACATCTACCGCTGCGTCAACATTGCCCTGGTCAATGAGCTGAAGCTGCTGAGCCTGCGCATGGGCGTGGACATCTGGGAGGTGATCGATGCGGCGTCCACCAAGCCGTTCGGATTCCACCCGTTCTATCCCGGTCCAGGCCTCGGCGGGCACTGCATCCCCATCGACCCTTTTTATTTGTCGTGGAAGGCAAAGGAGTACGACTTCAACACGCGCTTCATCGAGCTTGCGGGCGAAGTGAATGAGTCCATGCCGATGCATGTGGTGCAGTCCGTCGCCAAAGGCCTGAACACCCACAAGAAGGCGATGAACGGCTCGAAGATTTTAATGCTGGGCATGGCCTACAAGAAAGACATCGACGATCTGCGCGAGTCGCCTTCGCTCACCG
>DATCBR010000076.1:0-2860 GCA_036511765.1 Acidobacteriaceae bacterium
CAGCGCGGTGACGTCAGCGCCGACCTTGGCGATGGCTGCGTCGAGTGCTGCCTGTCCGGAAGTAAAATCCGTACTCATTTGCGTCAGTTGCTCCTGTAGTTTCTTGATGGCCGCAAGTACGGGGGCGTTCGAGTTCCGGAAGAGGGCCACGCGCATCATGTTCAGCGCGGCGCTCGCTTGCCCTCAGTGTTCGGCCTGAAGTCTCTTGGCAAGTTGTCGAGCCTCGCGATCAGTAGTCCTTCGCACGAATGACATCTGATGGTGCGTTCGGTTTCGCCCTCTGCGATGATGCGTTCCATCTTGTTCACGAAGCCGCAGAAATTGCACGTGATCGTGATGTGACGCCCTCCCATGCGTCATCCGTGAATGATCAGCGCCACGGCCACGACGATGGCAACAAGCAGACTAAGACTCGAGATAACCGACGCGGTGATGACGCCCGTCGACCAGTTCTGCTGCGTGCGCTCCTCTTGGCGGTGAACGCCGTTCGATGCCACCGTCTGAGTGAGCGTAGCAACGTCAGTCGTCAATTTTGCCATCGACGCCTTGAGATCGTCCACCTGTCCATCCGTAGCCCGGAACCGACTGTCCACCACTTCGCCGAGGGATTCCACCTGTTTGGTGAACGTCGTTTCGCTCTTGTCGCGAGCAAGACCGATGGACTTGTTCTGTTCGCCGACCGCTTCTTTCGCGGCCGCAAATGCTGCGTCGACGGCGAGTTTGTTGTCGAGGAACCGCTGGGAGATCATCTGTTCAAGGCTGCGGAACTTCTCGTCGTGCAACTCGCGAAGATGACCGACCTGTTTGTCTACGTCGGTCGGCACGCGAGTGACGTTCGCGGCAAGCAAGGCGACCGCGGTGTCGCTGCCATCCAAGCGCGCCTCAATGATCTCGCGAATCCGCTGCGCGTCCAGGCCTATCGCTTCGAGGGCGGCTTCAGTCGCTATACGGTCAGCCTTGTAGCGCATGTCGCGCTCGCCGAGTACCTTCTCAATGAGCGCGTTGAGCGTATCTACGCTCCATCCCGATTGTCGCTCTCGTGTCTCCCCGCTCATACCTTCTCTCCGTCGTCGTACCAGGCGGAGCGCTTCGTCTTGGACAGTCGAGGCTTGCGCTTGGGAGGCGGGTAGACTTCTTCCGCCGCCAGATTCAGCAGCTCGGCCGCCATCTCCAGCGACGCTGCAATCAGCCGACGCATGGGGGTCAGCCCTTGAGGGTGCCCGAGATCGTCCCCGTCAGCACCGCGTTCACCGGGACAGTCGTTGTCGTCGGCGCGGGTGGGGCAGTAGATGCGGCGAGCAGGCGTGTGTGTTGCGTCGCCGAGATCGCGACGGGCGCGGTCTGCTTCGCTGCAGCAAGGAAGATTGCCTCGTCTGCCGGGGTGGAGATGCCGATGTATTGGGCTCCCGTATACAGATAGAGACCCGCGTTCGGATTCCCTGCGATGCTCACCACCAGCAGCATGTCATCGTCCTCCGGTGCAGATGGAGCAATACCGCCAGGCGTGACGAACGCTTCATCGTAGATACCGAGATCAGTGTTGCCCCAGGGGTGAGTTGCCCCTCCTTGGAACTGCCACGCCACGGGCTGCACGGGCTTGGGATCGCCCCCCGGCCACGACGCAGTGCTCCAGCCGGGACGAGCTTCATAGTCGGCAACCATGTAGCCTGGATGGCCGTGGGGAAGGTGTCGCGGGATGGTGCCATCGCCGCGCGGTCCGCCGCCGTAGAGACGGGCTCCGCTCGCGGCCAACCAGGGGTCGACAGTGGGTCCGTCGCCGCCGTTCACGCTCGACTCGACGTCAGCGACGGTGACGATGCCGAGTTTGGCAGCGCGCGCCTTCCATGCTGCCGGGTCGGCGCGGGTCGAGCAGAAGGCGAGTGTCTTCAGGCCGAAGGCCATGACCTGATCGAAGGCTGCGTCGCTCCATCCCCGGTAGATGCCGTCGCTACCGGTCGAGAAATACCCAGCCCACACGGCGACCCCGTTCGACTTCGCGCTCGCGAGCTGTGTGGCGTTGGGTTCCCACCAGGAATCACATCCCTTCAAGACGGTCATGGCGATACCTGATATTCTATGAATCTATGGAGCGCTGTAGCCGGTGTCAGAAACTGAAACGCCTCCGGCCAGGACACGCCTACTGTCGCGCGTGTTCGGTTTGGCTCCGCTGGCAGGCGCGTGAACCCACTCCATGCTCGCGCTGCGGACGGGTGCTCAAACCATTTGTCGTCAAGGTTGCGCTGTGCAAGTCCTGCTATCAGATATTGCGCGTGAAGCCTCAAGCGAACCGAAGGGGCAGCGTCGAGGACAGAGCGCATATGAGCCAGCAGATGCAGGGCGTTTTTCTTCGAGAGCGATCGGGTAAGTGGAAAGGCGGCCGGTTTGTGGACACGGAGGGCTACGTGCGCATCCTCCCTCCGCTGGACTACACCGGATCCTGCCGGCGAATCGGCCGAGCTGGGTACGTCCATGAGCATCGCTACGTCGCTGAACAGATGCTCGGCCGACCCTTCATGCGAGGGGAGATCGTCCATCACATCAATGGCGATCGAACGGATAATAGACCTGAGAATCTCGAAGTCATGGCGTCGGTGTCGGCGCATCGGCGGCACCATGCTGAGCAGGAACAGGCGAAAAAAGTGACCTGACGTAGAGCCCAGCTTCGAAATCGGCATACGCCGCATGGTGAATCCCACCTACACCGCGATGATGCTTAGCGCAGATAAATTCCAGGTTTCCCGCCCCCTCTGCCCACGCCTCTACGGCATTGCTATCCGTGAGGAAGGGGAAGTCAACCTCTAGGGCCTTCAGGTCGATGGAGTTGAGAAGGGCGAATTCAATAATGCGGTGATGCGCTTCT
>DATCBR010000077.1:0-4110 GCA_036511765.1 Acidobacteriaceae bacterium
CACCCTGCCCAGCGGTGAACCGCCCTGCTGCGTAATCTCGATCTGCTCCGGCAGCACCACCGGCAACGCGCTCTCCGGCAACGCAACCACGCCTCCTGCTTCAACCGCAGCCACGCCCGTCGTCGCCGCATGGCCGCGTTCGCAGTACACCATGGGGATCGGCGTACCCCAGTAACGCTGCCGACTTACGCCCCAGTCCTTCAAGCGATACGTCACCGTCGCCGAGCCGAAGTCCTTCGCCTTCGCAAACGCCGCCATCTCACGCTGCGCGGCTCCGCACGTTCTTCCCGTCCACTGGCCGGAGTCAATCAGCACGGACTCGTCTTCCGCCGTGTAGGGCAGCACCGGCAGTTCACCGTTCGGCTTCGCCGGAACGATCACCCGCTTCACCGGGATCCCATACTTCTGCGCGAACTCGAAGTCGCGCTCGTCGTGCGCGGGCACACTCATGATCGCGCCCGTCCCGTAGTCCGCCAGGATGTAGTTCGCAATCCAGATCGGCACCCGCTCGCCGCTATACGGATTCACCGCAAAGCGCCCCGTATCCACGCCTTGCTTCTCGATCGCGCCCAGGTCTCCAGCCTCCCGCGCCGCCTTCTGCCCCGCAATCATCTGTTCGATCGCGCCGGCCAGTTTCGGCTCACACGCGCCGAGGCTCTTCGCCACTGGATGCTCCGGCGCAAGTTGCACGCTGGTCGCGCCGAAGATGGTGTCCACACGCGTGGTGAAGACCGTTATTTCGAGCGGCGCTTCGTCGTTCCCTGTTCCTTGTTCCCTGTCATCTTTCGCAACGCGAAAGGTGACCAGCGTCCCCTCGCTGCGCCCGATCCAGTTGCGCTGCATGGTGCGCACCTTCTCCGGCCAGCCGTCCATCGTGTCCAGGCCATCCAGCAGTTGGTCGGCATACTGCGTAATGCGGAAGAACCACTGCGTCAGGTCGCGCTGTTCAACGATGGTGTCCTCGTGCCGCCAGCAGCGCCCGTCAATCACCTGTTCATTGGCCAGCACCGTCTGGCACTCCGGGCACCAGTTCACCTTGCTCTTCTTGCGGAACGCCAGTCCGCGCTCATACATCTTCAGGAAGAACCACTGGTTCCAGCGGTAATACTCCGGCAGGCAGGTCGTTACCTCAGTGGCCCAGTCATAGCTGAAACCCATGCGTCGCATCTGCTCGCGCATGGCAGCGATGTTCGCCAGCGTCCACTCGCGCGGCGGCGTGTTGTTTTTGAGCGCAGCATTCTCCGCCGGCAGTCCGAACGCGTCCCACCCCATCGGGTGCAGCACATTGTGGCCGCGCATCCACATAAAGCGCGCCAGCGCATCGCCAATGGAGTAGTTCCGCACATGCCCCATGTGCAGCTTGCCGCTGGGATACGGCAGCATCTCCAGACAATAAAACTTCTTCTTCGTCGAATCGTGGCCTTCCGCCGCGTACAGAGCGGTGTCCGCGTCCCACCGCGCCTGCCACTTCGGCTCAATCTCTGCCGGGTCATATCGCTTTGGTTCGTCTGCCGCGCCCTTTGCCATCTCTTGCATGCTTCGATTGTAAAGAAACGCGCAAGGCCCAGCTTCTACGCCGGCGGCCTACTTCGCCGTCGCAGGAGCTGTGGGCGCGTCCGAAGTCGCAGTAGCTTGATCTGCCGGGACAAGATTGCTCACCTGGGACGTGGCAATCTCCACCGCGCCATAGTGGTCGCGGTGCAGGTCATGGATTGCGATGCGGAGAAAGTATTCGCCCTTCGCAGGTACGCTCACCTCGACATGCTGCACAAGCCCATGCTTGTAGAAGTCGCCCACCTTTTCGTCTGTGCCTACAAAGCTTCGCGCGTCCTGCATCACACCCACGCGCTCACCCTGAGCAGTGAATACGAAGATGATGAGGTCGAAGTCCGCGTGGACTTTACCATCCGCCCCGCGAAAGAAAACCAGGCCTCCGGGATCGATCTGGTAGTTGACGCTGTACCGCCGCCACGGGCCTTTGGCCTTGGGACCCGCCGTATTGTGGGGAGCCATGCCCGCTTCCGGCCTGTCGACCGGCGTCATCGGTACAACACCTGCGCGGAAGAGTATGTCCGTCGGCGTGGGTCCGCCGCGCGTCATCGCGAGACGTAGATTGTTGCGCAGTGCGAGGACGCCAGGATCTTTCGCCCCCACCCGCGCCGACGCTTGTGTGATCAGTCCGGAAGTCTTCACCGCATCCGAAGGCACCGCGTAATAGCTCGTCCGGTATGCGAGCGTCATCCCAGGATGCGAAACCTGAACCTTGATGTGGCGCGGCCTGCCATCTTCAGAGGGGTCCGCCGGCGTATAGCTCAGGCTGTAGAAGTTCGATCCCTCTTCGATCGACTCCTTGACTGCCGACGTTAGATCGTTTGTGCCGATGTACGCATGGCCTCCGGTGGCCTTCGCCAGCGAAATCATGGTTGTGTTCTCTGCGGCGGTGTCACTCACAAACTGATGCTGGTCTGCCGAGAACCGGCTCGCCCCTCGTGAGCCGGTATAGTTGCGGGTCGTATCCGCGGCAAACACCGGGCTGTTCGTCACGCCCCGGACGTCGATGGGATAAACCGCCACCTGTGCCTGCGCCAGACGCGCCATCGCGCCGTGGAACTGTTCTTGCATGTCCGCAACGCCCGCAAACGCATCCAGGAAGTTGTCATTACTGGGCGTGGATGGATCGGTCGCCAGATTGTTGGTGCTGTCAGGCATCACATTCAGCGGAAATGAGGCCGAAAACCAGATCAGGTTCTTGCGCCCGGGAATGGCAGCCAGTGAGCGGGCCAGTTGGTTGAACGCATCGATCGTGTAGTTAGCGCGCATCTGTAGCTCCAGGCTCTGCTGCTGCGTCTCCCACTGGCGAAGGTTCGCCGCCAGCTCCGCAAACAGAGGGTCGTTCGAATCCTGAAATGTGTCGGCAGTGCTCTGCTGAATGCCGCTGCCGGTCACGTCGCTGCGGATCGTGGACGCCTTGCTGTTGATCTTTTCCATTGCCTTCAGCAGCCGGGCCGGATCAGCCTCAAAGCCCTGCAACAAGATCAGGTGGTCGCTGAGACCGAAGATGGCTGTGCGCTGTCCCGGCTGCGCGGACTTCAGATAGGCCGTCAACTGCTGATGCAGATAGGCCTGGTCGCTCATGGGAGTATTCAGCGAATCCAGCAGCAGGATGGTGACCGCGCCGCCCGGCTGCGCGATCGGCTGATTGGTGAACACGCCCGGCGGCAATGGGGCCGGCGGCGTAGGCGGCGCCACCAGCGTGCTGTGCTCCTCAAAGCTGCGGAGCTTCTGCGGCACGCCATTCTCTGTCAGGGTGAAATCCGGCTCCGTAAGCCCATGCACCGGCTTATGCGAGCCATCCGTCACCACCACATCCACCACCACCAGCTTTGCGGACGTGCGAATCACAGGAACCGCTTGCGAATCCGACTGAGAGGCCGAAGACCCGCTCGACTTGGCTAAAGCTGCAGTCTGGGCCGGCAACATGGCGGCAAGCATCAATAAGGCAATTGCGGGCAAACGGCACTGCATGAGGGCTTGGCTCCTAGAGATCGCTGCAAGGGAAGCAGGCCCAAAACTAAAGGGCGCTAACTGAACAGACGCTGGACCAGCCTGCTAGGACGCTATCCGGGGCTAATTTTCCGCCGGCCGCTTGTACGGAGCCTTCATGCGCTCACGCGCCTCGTTGATCGCCCCCTGCGTGTTGTCATTGGTCTGGATGGCCAGCCGGTACTCATTCACCGCGCGATCGCGCTGGCCGGTCACGTCAAAGATATGCCCCAACTGAATGTGTCCCCACACCTCCGTCCATCGCGGATCGTCGTCGCCGCGCAGCGCGTCGCGGAAGCTGTTCGCCGCGGACTGATAGTTCCGCTGCTGGAAGAACACCTCGCCCATGCGGTACGACGCCAGCGAAGAATTCTTGTTCGAGTCCAGCGCCTTCTGGTACTCGGCAATAGCCCCGTTGTAGTCACCCTGCGCATATAGTTGCTGGCCGCGCAGCACAGCCACCCGCACCGCCAGGTCAGGGGTACTCTTCAGCACCCAGTCCTCGGGATCGATCTCGATCTTGCGCGGCCGTCCGAAGGTCTCAACCGTAAATGGCGAGTCGGACCC
>DATCBR010000078.1:0-3834 GCA_036511765.1 Acidobacteriaceae bacterium
TACAGCTTAGGGCTGCACCGGCCATTTGGGATGTATACGCTCAATGCGGTGGTAGGGGTTTTCAAGGCTGGATGGGCTCTCCGGCGGTGACGCCTGAGAGTTTGAGGCCGGACATTCTGGTGTTGAAGGCTGCTGCTTCCGATTGCAAGAACTGGTTGTACTTCTGGATGGCGGACAGGTACTGCGGCTCGAGGAGCTTTTGCTGGTCGAGGGCAGCGGCGGTGGGAGCGTCGTCTGCGCCTTCGAGCAGGCCGACGAGAGCGAAGAGATGTTCGCGGATCTCATCAGGAACGCGGAGGGTGGATTCGGCCGCGCCGGCGTTGCTGGTGATGGTCTTGCGCTCGGTGTCGATCTGCTTGTCGAAGTCGTCGATTTCCTTTTTGATTTGGGTTGCGTCGGGAGCGCTCTTTGCGATCAGGCGCAGGGCGTTGAGTTGAGCGTGCATGTCGTCGAGATGGTTGAGGGCGAGGTCGAGCTGCGAGATCTCGTGCAGTACGGATTCAGTTGCGTGATAGCGCTGCTGCATGGCGACGAGGCTGGCGTTCGAGTCCTGATCGTTGACGACAACGAACTTCTGCGAGGTGGCGTGGCCGGCGATGGTGAGGGTTGCGGTGTAGTCGCCAGGAGGGACGACGGCACCGGAGAGCGGACCCTTGTTGAAGTCCTGACCTCCGTCCCAGCGGACGGGGCCGTCGGAGCGAAGGTCCCAGGAGAAGCGCTGGAGGCCGGCGTGGGTAACGATCCAGGGAATTTCCTTCGGAGTTTCGGACTCGGAGGACTCTTCGCTCGTGGAGGGGCCGGGCTGCTGTTCGCTCTGGGTGGAGTTGGCGGACAGGGTGGGTTTGGCCTCACTGCGTTCGTTGCGCTGCGATTTGGCGTGGGCAGATTCGGGGGCTGCGGCATCGGGCTGAGCGGCGGGCGGGAGGTCTTCTTCGTTGGGAGCGGACTGGCCGGGCGCGAGCTCATGGGTGCCCTTGAGGGTGCGGACGACGTGGCCGTCGGCATCGGTGATGACGAGCTCGCCGGGCTGCTTCACTTCGTGCGGAAGGTAGTAGCTGAGCGCGGCGCCGAAGGGAGGGTTGGCTCCGTAGAAGGCGGCGTCTCCGAGCGCTTCCGCCTGCGACCAGGGCCAGAAGTGCTGCGCGGCGGGCGGCGGGAAGAGATGCGCGCTCTCCTGCTCCAACTGCGGAGTGAACTGCTGGAAGGGCGTAAGGTCGTCGAGAATCCAGACAGAGCGGCCGTGCGTGGCGACGATGAGATCGTTGTCGCGAGCGTTCAGCGCGAGGTCGTAGACGGAGGCGTTTGGCAGGCCGAGGCCGAAGAGGTACCAGTGCTCGCCGGCATCCCAGGAAACGTAGAGGCCGTTCTCGAGACCGGCGTAGACCATGCGCGGGTTATGCAGGTCGCGACGCACGACATGGGCGTAGACGTCCGAGGGAAGGTTGCCGGTGATGGACTGCCAGGTGGCGCCGTAGTCGGTGGTGCGGAAGAGGTAGGGCTTGAAGTCGCCGCTGAAATGACGGTCGACGGCGATGAGCGCTTCGCCGGGATCGGCGGGAGAGAGGTCGATGGATTCGATACGGCCGAGCGAGGGAAGGCTGGGAAGGTGGGCGGTAAGGTTGGTCCAGGTTGCGCCGCCGTCGCGGGTAAGTTGCACGAGGCCGTCGTCGGTGCCGACCCAGATGACGTTGTGATCGGTGGCCGAGGAGGCGATGCTGAGGATGGCGTCGTAGACTTCGGCGCCGGAGTTGTCCTTGATGATGAGGCCACCGGAGGACTGCTGTTTGGACTTGTCGTTGAGGGTGAGGTCGGGGCTGATGGGCTTCCAGTTGCGGCCGCGGTCGTCGCTCTTGAAGAGCACGTTGCCTCCGGCGAAGAGGACCTTGGGATTCTGCGGGGAGACAGCGAAGCCGGCGTCCCAGGCGAAGCGGTAGGGGAGATCGGCGACGCCGCCACCGTTGAAGTCGCGGGGGTAAGGCTCGATGTCATGCACCTGCTGCGAGGTGCGGTCGAAGACCATGAGGACGTTGTTCTGCGTGCTGTTGTAGATGAGGCTGGGATCGTCGGGCGCGGGGACGGCGAACATGCCGTCGCCGCCGTTGAGAGTGAACCATTGGCGATCGAGGATTCCGGAGGGATCCTTGCTGCGGCCGGGACCGCACCAGGCGCTGTTGTCCTGGAGGCCTCCGCAGATGAGGTAACGCTGCTCGCCGCTGGTGGCGACGTGATAGAACTGGCCGATGGCGATGTTGTGAACGAAGGCCCAGTGATGAGCGTCGTCGAGCGAGAGAGCGGCCCCGCCGTCGTTGCCTTCGATGATGCGGCCGCTGCCTTCGGGATCCATCCAGATGGTGTGATGGTCCCCGTGGATCTGCTTGGCGATGATGTTGAAGTGCTGGCCGCCGTCGGTGGACTCGAGCATATCGTTGGAGAGCGCGAGGACGTGGTTGGGGTCCTTGGGGTCAACGGCGATGTGCGAGAAGTAGAAGGGACGAGCGTTGACCTCCTGGTTTTTGCTGACGAGACTCCAGTGGTCGCCGGAGTCGTCGGAGCGCCAGAGGACGCCGTCGTTGGAGCCGATGACGGCGTAGACGATGTTGGGTGAGCTAGGAGCGATGGCGAGGCCGATGCGCGTTACGGGAGTAGCGGGAAGGCCGTGTCCGCTGAGGCGCTGCCAGGTGGCGCCTTGATCGAGGGAGCGGTAGATGGCGTCCTCGGGGCCGCCGTCGGAGTAACTCCAGGGAGTGCGGCGGAAACGATAGGCGGCGGCGAAGAGGACCTGCGGATTTTTCGGACTCATGGCGAGATCGGAGATGCCGACGCTGGGGCCGGTGTAGAGGACCTTCTGCCAGGTGGTGCCGCCGTCGGTGCTGCGATAGACGCCGCGATTCGCGTCGTCAGCGTAGGGACTGCCCATGGCGGCGACGAGTACGGTGTCGGGATGGTTGGGGTCGATGACGATGCGGGAGATCTGGAAGGAATGTTCGAGGCCGAGGTGTTTCCAATGCTGGCCGCCATCGGTGGACTTGTAGATGCCGTCGCCGAAGGAGACGTCGTTGCGGATGTTGGCTTCGCCTGTGCCTGCCCAGACGATGGAGGGGTTGACGGGGTCGATGGCGAGCGCACCGATGGAGGCGACGCCCTGGTGCTGGAAGAGGGCCTTCCAGGTGATGCCGCCGTCAGCGGTGCGGAAGATGCCGCCGTCGGCTGCTCCTACGTAGTAGATCTGGTTGCAGCCGGGAACGCCGGCTACGGCGGTGACGCGGCCGCCGGAGATGGCAGGACCTATCTCGCGGAAGCTGATGCTGCGGCGCACGAGCATGGGCAGCTCGGTGCGGCCCTCGTCGTTGGCCTGCTGTGGACCGGCAGGGCCCGCAAATGGGACAGAGACGATGGACGTTTGTTGAGCGGGGGCGGCTGCCGTGGCAAGCGAGAGGCACAAACAGGTGAGCGCAAAAAATCCAGTACGGCGGCAAAAGGTCATGGCTTTGTCTCGATTCATCAGAGGGAGAGGCGTGTACGCAAGGCGCTGAGGGGGCAAGTTTACCACGGGGGTTGGCACGTAAAGCACCGGGAGATGTCGTGAAATACAGGTGCGCGCGTCACGGTCTTTGCACGGCCGCATTCTTGTGCGTGCTCGATTCTATCCGCCATCCCGGATGCAGCCCGTCTATGCCGGCAGCCCGCTAGAGTCGAAACTATCCTCCAAAATCGCGGCTGGAAAATTTCTCAGAGCTGTGCGATCGATCCCAACAGAACGCATGCGCGCATGCCGCCGGATGACACCGGGCTGCGGGATGGGTGAGAGCAGGCCGGTCGAAATGCACCGCTCTG
>DATCBR010000079.1:0-5797 GCA_036511765.1 Acidobacteriaceae bacterium
TGTGTCCCAAAGGTCACAGAAGTCACCAGGCTCGCCAGCGCAATGCCAGTCCTCGTCTCAGGTGCCGCATCCACTGCCGCGACGGCATCTCGCCACAAGGAGGAGTTGTTCCGGTACGAGCGCGCCGCGTTGTTGTACTCCAGCAGCCAAGCAGTGCGCGTCCACTCGCATTGGAAGTGCTGGAACAGGTGCGACGCCTGCGACAGCAGCTTGTCCGCATCGCCCAGTGCGGGAAACTCGAACCCATCCAACACCTGGAGTTGCATCCGCGACATCCGGTCGCCGCCAAGTTGCGCACGGGCCTCTTCCATCTCGGGGACCATATGCACCTCCACGCTTTTCACTGGCCGTACGCGATACAGGTCTCGCATGGATGTCCTGACCGGTGTTCCAGCGCTGAACTCCCAGGTATTGCCCGACGCCACCTTCAACATGTATCCATGCGATTCCATGACACGTGCGCACCGTTCGATGTCGCGCCGCGTCACAAGAAAGTCGAGGTCCAGCAGATAACGAGTTGCCGGGTCGGCAAAGGCGGCGGGCGCCAGACTGAAACCCTTAAGGTTCAGATACGAGATTCCCCCGCGCATCAGGGCCGTATTCAGCCGGACAAACTCCTCGAACATGTCCGCCGTGCGCACGCGGTTTTCCGCCAGGTTGAGTTTTAACTGGCGGACCAGCGCCGGAGGCATCACATCCTCAGTCCCCAGCGTGGTCATGCGGTCCAGAAAGTACAGCGCCAGACCGCTGCGGTGCAGCCATTTGGTCGTGCGCTTCCAATCGCCTTCGCTGAAGGCCGCGAACAACCTGCGCGCAGCCTCAGGCCCGTCCGCCTGGAACGCCGCCACCACCGCCTCAGCCAGTTGACGATTCATCGCGCCCCCTCCCGCCCTTCCCTTGATCGAGCACCAGGCGGGCTATTTGCATGGTCAATTGCCATAAACAGTTGGCTCTCCCTGGCTTCCCGCCGGCGGAAGATGCCGCAGGTAGATAACGATCGACCACTGCTCGTCATCGCTCAGAATTCCTCTGGACGCCGGCATCCCCGAAGGGGCCACGCCGTTGTCGATCACCCACTTCAACTGCCCGTCCGTGTACCTCTGCACCCCCGGCGAGGCCAATGAAGGCACCGGAGGGTCCATCTGCGTCGCGAACGGCACGCCTGTGTTCTGTCCATCCAGCCCATGGCACACGATGCAGTAATGCCCGAAGGCCTCTTTCCCGTCGGCAACGCTCTGCGGACTTACGGCAATCGGGTTGTGGGTGTGCCTGCCGCCGACGAACACCCATCGCTTCGCATTGTCCATGGCCGCTGTCGTTGTCCTTCCCGGCTTGCCTGCTTTGCATCCCGCCAGCGATACAACGATCGCCAGCGCCGCGCCTGCTGCCGTCCTGCGCATCGCGCCTCACTCCGTCACATGCAGCGTCAGCGTCATCGATCCGTGTCCCACACCGCAGAAATGGGAGCAGTGCCCAATGAAATCGCCCGCCTTGTCCGCCGTAAACTTCAACTCGCTCTCGTCCTTCGAAATTTCGGTCTGTAGATCCAGCTCCTTGAACTTGATCCCGTGCGTCACGTCCTCGGAGTGAAATACCAGGTCGACGGCCTCGCCCTTCTTCACCGTGATCTCCGCCGGCTCAAACGTGAACCGCTTCGCCGTAATCTCAATCCGCCGTGGCTCGTCAGCCGCCGGCGCCGGACGCGTCAGCGCCATGCAACCCGCCACCGCAAGCACCACTGCGGATCCTGCCGTCACTCCTCTAAACTTCACCCTCATCCCTGTTCTCCCTTGCAGCGCGCTTCGTCTAAGGCGCCAGATAGCGCAGGATCGCCTTTGCGTCCGCCTCGCTCAGCGACGCCCGCACCCGCATGTGCATCACCACCGTTCCGCTGATCCGCGGCGAGAGCTCCTGCGGCGCGTTGTGGCAGCGGCTACAGTTCTGCTGAAACTTCTGCTCCCCAGCCGTCTCCATTGCAGTGTTCACCGTCTGCTTTGCGGCTTGAGCCTGATTGGCAGTTGCTCCCGCTTGTTGCTGTAGCTGTGGTCCCTGAGCCACGGCTGCAGCCAGGCAACTCAGTACCAGTCCACACACCACACTCGCCCGCATCCATGGCCGCATCATTTTGCCCTCCCCGGCCACGCCGGAAACGCAAAGCGATACACAATATCCGTCTTCCAGATATTCCCGTTGCCTGTCGGCGAGAACTGCCGTGAATAGCTGGTATTGATCCGCGCATTGTGCGGCAGGTAATAATCCAGCCCGAAGTCCGCGCGTTGAGTATTCACGCCAGGCAGCCCGTCGGTCCCGTCCGTTCCCTCCCGGAATGTCTGCTGCATGCGGAACAGAGGCTCCAGCCGGCCGAGCCAGGTCTCCTCACCGCTTGTGGACCGAGCGAGGCGGGAACCAACCTCGAACCAGTAGCCTTTGCTGTGCGTGGTGCGTGCAAACTCGGAGCGGAACGTCAGCGGCACATTGTGCGGCTCCCACCACACATGCATTCCTGCTGTGTTCGGGTGCAGCCCTTCGAACATGTGATTGTAGGAGACCCCCAATTCCAGACCGCTTTGAGGGAAGTAGAAATTGAGCCTGCCGCCGGTTGCCCGCGATGAAACGAATTGGCTCCCGCCCACATTGGCCTGGAAAAATGTCGCGTAGTCCAACGCCACAGTATTGTTGGCGAAGGCCGATCCCTTTATCTCGCCGCCCACTCCCGCGGTTCCGTTGATGCCAAGGGAGAAAATCATCGGGGCATCCTGGAAGTTGTTGATCCAGTACGGAGTGAGACGTTCATTGTAGGTGCCGAACGGCGTTAGGAACTTGCCGCCGATGATCGTCATGTGCGAATTGGCCAGGTAATCCAACTGCAGGTAGTCCGTGTTGCGCCCCAGCCTTGTCTGATGACTCTTGCCTGGTCGCGGCACGATACTCTCCACGAAGAGGCCGCGTGTCTCAAACAGAAACCGCTGTCCGATCGGCACTACGGCAATCGGAGAAAAGATCGGCAGAAACACCGTTCGCCCGCGCGTAGTGCCATGCAGGAACGCTATCGATCCGGTGATCATCGGCGTCTCCTGCGTTGTAGCCGGCAGCGTCGCGGCCATCAACGCCAGCAGCGCCGCTACACCCTTCCACGCCCGGAACACTGTGTTCTTGCAGACCCCGCGTCTCATGGCACTCACACTAAATGGCTCGCAGGCGCCAGTTGTCGTCCGCAGGCACAGTGTTTGTCACTTCCTTGTCACTTCGAGAAGGTGCCCAGTTCGCTACTGTTCGGCCATGGCCGCCAGCGCCTCATTGCGCGCTGGCCTGCCCTCCAACAGAACGACAAAAATCCCGGAAGAGAGCAGCGCCATCGCAGCTACGGCGCCCAGCACTCTGGGATATCCAAACCGGACGTACGCGGCGCCCGCCACCGGCGATGCGATCGCCTGGAAGAGCGACGAAGTAAAGATATTTGCCGCCGACGCCGTGCTGCGCGCCTCCTCCGCTACACGTCCCATCAGCAGGCTGTAGATCCCGGGGCCGATCATCCAGTGGATGGCGGTAAAACTCACATACAACCCCACCGCAATGCCTGTTCCATGCGATGCCGCCAGTCCCGCCAGCGCCAGAGCGCTCAGTGCCTGTGTGTAGGCGACTCCCGCCACCAGCCCGCAGCGCCGGAACAAAACTGGTGCCAGCAGGATCGCACCCACCTGCGCCATTTGCGCCGCCGAGAAGGCCTCGCCGATCTTCGGCAGCGCCAGGTGCACCTCCTTTGCCAGGAACACCTGTGCGAAAGGTAGAAATGCTCCCGCTGCCAGCGTCCACAATGCCATGGCCGGCAGGTAGCGATACAAAAATGGGTCGAAGGTCCATGCCTTCCGCCGCTCCGCGCTCCTTTGCTGTAGACGCAACTGAGATAGCGGCCAGATACCCAGCGCAAAGATCGCACAGCAGGCCAGCAGCACCAGCCTCTTCGCGTCCGCTGCGCCGGAGGCCATGTGCATGCGCTCGATCCATCCCGGCAACCACCCGGCAGCCAGCCCACCGAGCCCGCCGGTCATGATCCCCGTCGACATCATGAGGCTAAAGGCGAAAGTCCTGGACTTTTCAGTCGCCAGCATCGCCGTAACAGGCGAAAAACACACCTGCCAGGAACACAGAGACAGCCCCGTGAAGAATGCCATCGCCACCTGTAAGTGTTCGTCCAGAAAGAACGGACGGATTGCAGAGATCGCGGGCGTCAATACGAAACAGAGCAGCAACGTGCGTTTGAGTCCGAACCGCTCTGCCAGCATGCCTGCCGGCAGCGTTCCCGCCATCATTCCCAGCGTCATTGCTCCGGCGACCAGCCCCAACTGCCGTTCGTTGTATCCAACGTCCAGCAGGAACAGGCTGTAGAGAAACAGGTACATCGCGAACCCGATGTCGCAAAACAGCGCCGCAATATAGAACGTCCAAAACCCGCTATTCAGCCCTTGCGCCGCCGCGCGCCACTTTTCTCTGGGGAACACTAACCGTTCTCCCGCACCATGCGCTCCAGCCGGTCGATCGCCCAGTCCAAATCGTGGTAGCGCAATTCGAACACATGCGCCGACATCATCCGCTCCACTGTCACAAGCTGCTCGCGCCGCAGCGGCGCCCACTCGTTGAGATGGCGATGCATGTACCGTCGTGACGCCTCACGGGGATACGACACAAGCTCCTGCTCCCCGCCGGCACTGCGATTCAAGAACACCACATAGTTCGCCTCACACTCGCTGGCGATCTGAAAGGCCGGCAGTTCGGCCGTCGGAATCTCGATCGACGGCTTGCCCGTCATCCTGGATGTCAGGGGCCTTCCGCGCACTTCGCTGAAGAACCGCGCCGCCTCCGGTCGCAGCCGCACCGAATGGCAGATGCCCAGAACCTGCCTGTCCTCGCGTCCATGGGCCAGATAACTCGCGTCGTCGCTTACATACGTCCAGCCCGCTCGAGCGCAGGCAAATGCCAGCGTGGATTTTCCCGCACCCGAGTCGCCGCACAGCAGCACGCCATGTCCTTCGCGCGCCACGCACGCGGCATGCACTGGCGCCGCATGACGGTTCGCAATGTGAGAAAGCGCCGTCGACTCCAAAAAATGGTGCCGCAAATAGTGTGGCTGCGCCACCACAGGCTCCGTCACCCACATAAAGGAGGTATCGCGCATCAGATCCGCCACAAAAAAGTTCTCCGCGTCGGCGGTCCCCACCAGAAGGTGCTCATACGCCCGCACGATGAACCTATCTGGACACGTGACGCCACCTTCTCGCACACCGATTTGCAATCGGATGGGCTCTATCTCAAACCGCTGCTCCCACCTCCCCCAGCTCGCCCGCGCCGCCGTCAGCACCGCTTCAGAGTTCGTCGCGATCTGCACCGGAAAGCCCAGCGGATAGTACTCAGCACGAAACCGCATCTCGGGGCCATACAGATCGCACCCTGTTTCCCGGTTCGCGTAGGCCCGCGTTCCTTCGCTCCCGGTCTCCTGCGCTTCATCCAGATATGCTTCCGTCATTGCCATGCCCAGGCTCCGTCCCGCGCTCCGCGCTCGCGTAATAGTTGAACGTCAAAACTGATAGCGCAGAGCAAACTGCACAATGCGCGGATTATTCGCTTGTGAGCTGATGACTCCGAACGCAGGCCCGTCGCTGACCGTCGTGTCCGGGTTCTTGAAGTTCGTCGTGTTGGTAAGGTTGAAGAGTTCGGTGCGAAAGCGCACGGCGCCGGCCTCTACATGAAACGTCCGTTCGACCGCTATGTCGATATTGCGCTCGCCGGGTCCGCGCAACAT
>DATCBR010000080.1:0-9016 GCA_036511765.1 Acidobacteriaceae bacterium
CGAACTGGCCGCCCGGCGTCAGGAACTTGAGCAGGTTGAAGCTCGCGAGATTGCAGGCCGAGTCGTCCAGGAACATGTACTCGCTGCACGGATTCGACGCGTTGATGCGCGCGGTGTTCTTGCTGGTGTGCCAGCGGTTGATCGTCGTGTCGTACTGCATGCCGGGGTCGCCGCACTGCCAGGTCGCCTCGGAGATCTTGTGCATCAGGTCGCGCGCCTTGTACTCCTTCACCGGCGCGCCGTCCTTTACCGAGCGGGTATAGAAGGTGCCGTCATTCTCCACCGCCTGCATAAACTCGTCGGTCACGCGGACGGAGTTGTTCGCGTTCTGGAAGAAGATGGACGTGTAGGCCTCGGAGTCCGGGCTGGACCCGTCGTAGCCCGCCTGCACCAGGTGCCAGGCCTTGGTCTCCTCCTTCACCTTGCACTCGATGAAGTCTTCGATGTCCGGATGGTCGATGTTCAGGATCACCATCTTCGCCGCGCGCCGCGTCTTGCCACCGCTCTTGATGACGCCGGCAAAGGCGTCGAACCCGCGCATGAAGCTCAACGGGCCGGAGGCCGTGCCGCCGCCAGAGAGCGTCTCGCGCGAGCCGCGAATGGCCGACAGGTTCGAGCCAGCGCCCGATCCCCACTTGAACAGCATGCCCTCCGTCTTGGCCAGTGTCAGGATCGAATCCAGGGAGTCGCCCACAGAGTTGATGAAGCACGCCGAGCACTGCGGCTTCGAGTAGCCAGTCACCGAGAACTCAATGTTTCCCGTCGCCGGGTTCCAGTGCCAGTTCTGCGCATCGCTGTTCGGCTCCAGGCGGTCGCAGCCCACGTTGAACCAGACGGGAGAATTGAAGGCGACCTTCTGGTTCAGCAGCAGGTGCGAGAGCTCCGCAAAGAAGGTCGCCGCGTCCGCCGCCGTGGCGAAGTAACCCATGTCCATGCCCCAGTCGCGGATGGACTCGGCCACGCGCGTGATCAGCGCGCGCACCCCCGACTCGCGCTCCGGAGAGCCCACACGCCCGTGCAGATACTTCGACGCCACAATGTTGGTCGCCGTTATCGACCAGTCCGCCGGTACCTCTACGCTCTTCTGCTCGAAGATCGTCCGCCCCTTGTAGTCCTGGATGATCGCGTCGCGCAGCTCCCACGTGATCTCGTCAAAGGGCGAGATGCCGGGCCGCGTAAAGTAGCGCGAGAACGACAGTCCCGGCGCGCGGCCTCCCTGGGGACGCGAAGCGGCAAAGGTCTCATTGGCGGAGTTGGTTCCGTTCTGGGTGGCGGCAGTTGTGGTGGGCGGGGCTGGATTCATCTTCAGGTTCTTCCTTCCTCTTCAGGAAATTCAATGCTGCTGGTGCTGCTTCCGCCAACGGCGCGTTCCGGCCTGTCGTTCCGGCCACTGCATATTGGATTCGGTGGTAGGGGTCCCGGCGCGTAGCTCAAAGGCGGCGTCAGGAACCAAAACTTTGGTGCTGCTTCCTCAATCCGGCTTTTTGGGGTGCAGACGTGAAAGTACCGCCCTCAGTGGTATGTGTCAAGCAAGAAGCACAACATGTTGTGTTGACATGGCAAATACTCCTGTTTCAGCGCGGCTAAAGACTGTGCTCCTGCCAAATACTGGGAAATCCCTGTGGATTTCCGCGCAAACCCCAGAATAGCGCGGTCTTTTGCGCGTTTCGATTCCCCATTGACCCCAAAAGGGTACAACTTGCATCTCTCCGACAGCCCCACCCACGAGCCAAAAGCCAACCATTCGCTAACACTTTCGTTGTATCAGGCTGCGGTTACGTCTGGGGCTTACCGGCGGCCCGTTGACGGGCGGCCTACATCAAGGCCGCGACGGAGCCGGTGAGCTCAACCACCTGAGCCTAGCCCTCAGCTTCTCCCGTCACAAGGCGCAGCAACGGTGCAGTCGATGTGGAAGACCGTGCATAAGTGGAAAAGGAGGTTGGAGTCACACGATCGTCATGCAATCCCCATACGAATAGAAGCGGTAGCGTTCGCGTACGGCGTGGGCATATGTGGCCAGGACGGCAAGGCGGCCCAAATCTGCGTCCGGCTGGCTGCGCGGGCCTTCGCTGCGTGCGATACGGTCGGCGGCGAATGCGCTCACCAGCATCAGCAGCGTGGACTGCGGCAGATGGAAATTCGTCAACAGTCCCGACACAATGCGGAAGCGATGCCCCGGCGAGATAAAAATCGATGTCTCACCCGAATGCGGCGCAATTCGTTCGATCCACCCGGGATCGGGTGCCCCACATCTCGTAGAGATGTGGGAGGAAGAACCGGGTGCCCCCTCCGAGCTTTGCTCGGGCGGGCGGAAACCCGCCAGCGCCTCGTGCGCAATATGCTCCAGGGTGCGCGTCGTCGTTGTACCCACAGCCACGATGCGGCGGCCTTCGCGCAATGCTCGCCGCAGGGCATCTGCGGTCTGCGGCGGCAGCGTGTACCGTTCGGCATGCAACTTGATCTCTTCGACGCGATCGACCCGCACGGGCTGAAACGTTCCCAGCCCCACATGCAGCGTCACGTACGCAATCTCCACGCCGCGCGCGCGCAGAGCATCCAGCATCTCCGGCGTGAAGTGCAGACCGGCGGTGGGCGCGGCGGCTGATCCTGCGTCCCGCGCATACACGGTCTGGTAGCGCTCGCGGTCCGCGGCCTCGTCATTTCCGTGCCGGATATACGGCGGCAGCGGCATGTGGCCGATGCGCGCCAGCACGGCGTTGAAGTCAGTATCTGGCTCTCTGAGGGGCGCAAAGCGCAGCGTGCGTTCGCCGCGTTCGCCTGCCTCGATCACCTCGGCCGTCAGTATCGGGCGCCCCACATCTCGATTCTGAAATGTGGGAGACGAGGAGACGTCCGGCTGTGATGGTTCGAAGAACTCCAAGCGCTCACCCACGCGCACCTTACGCCCGGGCTTCACCAGCGCGCGCCAGACGTTGGGTACGGGGATCGCGTGCCCCGCATCTCGGAGAGATGTGGAAGATGCCTCCGCTACAGGACCATTCACCCTCTCCGTCAGCAGCACCTCGATCTTTCTACTTGGCTCCTGCGTGGAGTTTGGGTGCCCCACATCTCGATTCTGAGATGTGGGATTCACTGCCCTCCGAGCGAACAGCCGCGCCGGAATCACGCGCGAATCATTCAGCACCAGCAGATCGCCCGCGTGCAGAAACTCCGGCAGCTCGCGAAACTGCGCATCGCGCAACGACCACCCAGCGAGCGCTGCATCGCAGTCTTGTTCTGTTCCCGGTTCCCTGTTCCCTTTTCTCTGAACCGCGCTGTTCCCTGATCCCTGTTCTTGCTCCATCACCAGCATCCGGCTCGCGCCGCGCTCCGGCGGGGGATGCTGCGCGATCAACTCCTCCGGCAAATCAAAATGAAAGTCCGAGACACGCACAGATCAAGTCTATCGACGAGGAAGAAGACCTGCCTTATCCTGGTCCTCGTGACCAGAGATACACATCCACCACGAATATTCGCTGATTTTCACAACAGCGATCCGCAGGGAAGAGTGCGGCTGAACACGGTCGGCACCATCGAGGATCTCAATCGGCTCGGTATTCTGCTGCAAGAGGGGATGGCAATTGTTGTCTCTTCATACGAGCTTGAGGCCGATGGCACGGTTACCTATACCAACGAAAACTTATGGGCGGCTGAGATCGACTGGACTAAGGTTCGCGATACGTCTGGGGAAGAATAACAAACCCTCTTTAGCGGCCAGCGTGGCCCTCTTCCGCCATCGCCACCGCCCGGTCCAGCGCCGCCTGCACCGCCGCCGTTGTGACTTCGCCGGCCGGAATATGCGCCGGCCATGTCAGCAGTACGCGCGAGAACGGCTTGGGAATCAGGAACCGGTCCCAGGACTTCAGCTCCCAGGCCCGCTCCGGCAGCGCATAGAAGCAGCCCACCCATGTGGTCGTATTCTGCGCCAGTTGCGCCGCGCCTGGCTTGGCCACGAACTTCGGACCACGCGGGCCGTCCGCCGTAAACGCGCAGCGATGGCCCGCCTCATACGCTGCCTGCATGTTGCGCAGCCCGGCCGCGCCGCCGCGCGAGCTTGATCCCCGCACAGCCTTGAATCCAAGCAATTCAACCGTCCGGGCAATCAGTTCGCCGTCAAAGCTTGGGCTGATCAGGATCGCAATGTCCAGCCCGCGAAACCGGTGCGCGCAGGCCAGCAGACTGCGGTGCCAGAAGGCAAAGACCGTAGGCCCTGGGATGGCATACCCCGGCGTTACGCCCGGCTCGGCGCGGTCCTCATAGCGCAGGGTCATCCCCAGCAGCCGGATCACGACCGCGGCCAGCGGCGGAACTAAAGTCAGGACCAACCGCTGGGCGAGGCTCAGGCGCGGAGCGACCGGTTCGCTCGAAGAAGGCACGGTTGGACTTACGGGAGACACCACGCCAACCAGTGTAGAGCCGGCTCCGAATGCCAGGTGGCCCATTCATCGCATGCACTTCGCGCGATGGGTGGGAACAGCACCACGCGGGCGCTGGCGCGACACCCACATTTTCTTTGTGCGACAATAGAGGCCGTGCAGCCGGCGCTTCCCCGCGCCCACCGCTGCCAGGAGATGTCTATGTTTGGAGACCTTTTTCAACCCACGCATTTGCTGATCATCGGCCTCATCCTGCTCGTGCTCTTCGGCGGCAGGAAGCTGCCCGAGCTGGGCAAGGGTCTGGGCGAAGGTCTGCGCGGCTTCAAGGATGGCTTGAAGGGCGCGAGTGACGAGGTGAAGAGCGCCACCAACGACGCGCACACCGTGACCCCCAAGCCTGAAGAGCCCGTGACCAAGTCGTAGTCGAACTTCTTACATCGCAATCATCACAACCGCCGCCGCCGCCGCAACCATTCCCACTGCCTGCCTGCGCGTAGGTCGCTCGCCCAGCGTGATAGCGGCCAGCAGGATCGTCGACGCCGGGTAGAGCGATGCCAGCACTGACGCCACATCCAGCCTGCCTGCGCGCGTGGCCGCCACGAACATCAGGTTCCCCGAAGTATCCAGCAGCGCCGTAGCCAGCACCCAGCCGACTGTCGCGCGCGTGATACGCACGCCGGAATCCTCCGTCCTGTCCCAGCGCCGCAGACTCCGCCCCAGCAGCATCAGCCCGCAGATGGTCAGGCTGCCCATGCGCGCCGTCGCCATCGGCCACACCACGCCGGCGGGGTTCGCCATCTTCAGGCAGATGAAATAGACGCCGAACCCCGTACCCGCCAGCACCGCAAGAAACATCGTTTGTCGCGTCGCCGCACGCCGCTCCGCGCGGACCGCATCCCGCACCTGCGCATCGCGCTCCGCCGCATCCGCGATCGCGTGTTCCCGCGCCGCCTCTTCCGCAGTCTCCACGCCGTGCACAGCATCGCCTGCCGCAATTAGCCAGATCGCCGCCGCCGCAATCGCAAACCCTGCCATCACACGCGCGCCGGGCGAACCGTCCCGCGCCATTCCTACCGCGGCCGGAATCGCCGCTGCCAGCAGCCCGCTTACGGCCGCAGAGGCCCCCATCGCGCCCCGCGACAGTGCGGTGTAGAACGCCGTCAGCGACAGCCCTCCGGCGACGCCCGCAGCCAGTCCCCATGCCAGCACCGCGCCGTGCGGAAACGCATCGCCGCGCACGCGCTCCACCAGCAGCAGTGTCAGGAAGCTCGCAGCATGGCTCATCAGCACCACGCGCAACGCCGCGCCAATGCCGCCGCCCGCACGCTTGACACCCATGCCGCCCGAGAAGTCGCCGCCGCCCCACAGTGCCGCCGCGCCCAACCCGAGCAGCACACTGTCTCCAGCCATGGCGCGGATCATCGCGTCCACGGCGATTTATTCCGGTCTGCCCTGCTGCCAGTCCGGGCCGCTGCCCGGCCCCACCGGCGCCTCCGCCTTGCGCTGCCGCCGCTCCTGCGACTCCGGATAGTAGACCTGCGGCGCGATCACCGTCAGCCCTGGGCGCAGCACAGTGATGTTAAGCGCCCTCGACTTGCCATCGAAGAACGGCTCCGGCGAGTCCCAGGTGACGATGTAGCGATTGCGCGCCTCGCTGGCCACCATCGCAAATCCTTTTTCGAGCGACGACGCGCGGAACTCCGCATCCACGTTGCCGCCCGTCGCATTGGCCAGCGGCGTCAGCACGTTGTCCCGCATCTGCATCGGCAGGTGAATGCGGTCCAGCATGCCGACCACCGGGATCGACGTCTGGATACCAACCAGCGAACCGTCTACCTCAATGCCGTTGGTCTGTAGATACTTCACCAGCTGCTTGCCGGTCGTCTTGCTGCCGAACTCATTGCCGTTCGAGATCACGTAGATCACCCGCCTGCGCTCAATCGGCTGTGTGCTCAGCGCAGTCGCAGCCTCCAGGATCGCGTCGAACAGCGGATGCACCTCTTTGGGCGGATTGATCGTCATGCCCACCGTGCCCCGATGCGATGACGTGTTCGGATCGAAATTCTGATTATTCAGCACGATGGTCTGGGCCATGGGACCGTCCAGGCTGCCCGCCAGCAGCTCATCGCGGCCAGAGGCCTTGGAGATCTGGATCGCCTGCGTCGCCCGCGGACTCTGCGCGCCGGTAAAGTCTGTCACCAGCCGGGGACTCTTGTTGTAGGTGGAGACCCTGACCTCGTCGTACTTGGAGAACGCATCCGGCAGCGCGTCCAGAGCGGTGTTCACCGTGTCCATCTCGCCATGGCTCATGCTCTGGTCGATCACGATGGCCACCGACATCGGCCGCGCCTCATCGTTGAAGTTCAGGATGTTCATCTTTTTGCCGTTCTCGAACACCTGCACCTCGGCGGAGCGGATCCCCGGAACCAGCTTGTTCTTGGCGTCCTTCACCGTAAAGGGAATATTCACCTCATAGACGCCTGCGCCTCGGATGGTCGCTACGGCATTGTCGTCCGCTCCCGTTGCTGCGCCTGTCTGAGCTGGACTTGCCTGCGCAGCACCGCCAACTGGTGCCGAAGGTGCCGGTGCGGGCGCAGGAACAGTCGCGGGCAGTGCAGCCGCTGGCACCTGTGCGTCCGAGCCCGAGCTTGAGTCTGAACTCGAAGTCGTCCCCGAGCCAGGTGCGATGCCACCCGTAGGCAGATCGACATGCGGCGAAGGCGCATCCGGAATCGCCGGGGGCTGCGCGTGGCCAATCCACACACCAAATGCGAGGGCCAGCGCCGTTGCGCCCATTCCCAGCCGGGCCATCCCTGGCCTTCCCGCCCATCCACTCGCGATCTTCAATGCGAAATCCCCCGTTCGTATGCCCTTTTGAGACTACCAGCGGCGCGGCTGGCCCGTCACCCAATACCGTCTGTCGCGCGTCTTACCATTGGACGGCGGAAACCACCCTGCCGTTGCGGCGGTACGCCCGCGCCGGACAACTTACTAACAACTCACCGCCTCATCCGTCGTTTAATGAAGCCATGCGCTCTCGCCTCCTCTCCGTGAACCTCCTCGCCGTGTTCGTCCTCGCCGCTCCGGCCCTGCGCGCGCCCGCTCTCCTCGCCCAGGAGGCGCCCTCGCCCACCGGGCCGCCCCCCGCCAGCGACGCTCCCGCGCAGCCGGTCGCAGACATCGACGCGCCCACCATCAACGTCAACGTCAACCTCGTGAACATCTACTTCTCCGCGCGCGACAAGACCGGCTTCATCACCAATCTCTCCAAATCCGATTGCGCCGTCGCCGAGGACAAGGTCCCGCAGAAGATCAAGAACTTCACCCAGGAGAAGAAGCTGCCGCTCACCATCGGCATCCTGCTGGACACCTCCGGCTCGCAGGAGAACGTCCTGCCGCTGGAGCAGCAGTCCGGCGCGGAGTTCCTGCGCGACGTGCTCACCCCCAAGGACGAGGCGTTTCTCATCAGCTTTGACATCAACGTCGATCTGCTGGCCGACTACACCAACCGCCCCAGCGAGATCGCCCGCGCGCTCAACAAGGCCACCATCAACACCGGCGCCGGTACCGGCTCCGTCACCGGCAACGCCAATCCGCGCGGCACGCTGCTGTTTGACGCCGTCTACCTTGCCGCGCATGACAAACTCGGCAAGGAGGCCGGCCGCAAGGTCATCGTCATGCTCACCGACGGCGGCGACCAGGGCTCGCAGGAGAACCTCAAGGGCGCCATCGAGGAAGCGCAGAAGGCCAACGCCCTCGTGTATGTCATCCTCATTGCGGACCGCATGGGCCAGCTCTACGGCGGCTTCAGCGTCGGCGACGCGGACATGAACAAGCTCGCGGCGGACACCGGCGGCCGCGTCATCAACGTCGGCAACAACGGCAAAAAGCTCGAAGAGGCCTTCCAGCAGATCACCGATGAGCTGCGCACGCAGTACCTGCTCAGCTACACGCCCACCAATCCCAAGTCGGACGGCACCTACCGCAAGCTGGAACTGGACTGCGGCAAGAACGTCAGGCTCGACGCCCGCAAAGGCTACTACGCCATCGCCTCCGCCGACACGCAGTAGGCAACGGCGACAAGGGTGGGCACGAAGAACTCGAACGACAGCAGATCTCCGATCGAACTTGTCATTCTGAGCCATCGGCGAAGAATCCCCGCATTTGCTCTTCGGATGCCCCATTCATGTGCGACCGTCAGGGCGCGCATGGGTGGGGTGATAATCTTCCCCCAATGCCCCCGCACGAGTCCCCCGCGAAGAACAAGCTCTACTACGGCGACAACCTCGCCGTCCTTCGCGACTACATCGCGCCCAACTCCGTCGACCTCATCTACCTCGACCCGCCCTTCAACTCCCGCCAGGACTACAACGTCCTTTTTGCGGAAAAGGACGGTTCGCGCTCCGCCTCCCAGATCACCGCCTTCAAGGACACCTGGGAGTGGAACGAAGAAGCTGCCCGCAGCTACGAAGAGGTCGTCGAGCAGGGCGGCCGCGTCGCCGATGCCATGCGCGCCTTCCGTACCTTTCTCGGAGGCAGCGACATGATGGCCTATCTGGCCATGATGGCTCCCCGGCTGGTCGAGTTGCGCCGCGTGCTCAAAGAGACCGGGTCGATTTATCTACACTGCGACCCGACCG
>DATCBR010000081.1:0-4482 GCA_036511765.1 Acidobacteriaceae bacterium
AAACAGATGAGGCAAAGCGCGTGCTGAAGCTGGGCGCGCAGGACCTGGACATGGTGCTCAACATCGGTCTGCTGAAGTCCGGCACGCGCGACGACTACGACGCGGCGAAGAAGGACATCCGCGGAGTGGTGGAGCTGGCGCGCGGCGCCGGCGCAGTGGTGAAGGTGATCCTGGAGACATGCCTGCTGACCTTCGAGGAGAAGCATCGCGCAACGGAGATTGCGCTGGCGGCAGGCGCGGACTTTGTGCAGACCAGCACCGGCTTTTCAACCGGCGGCGCAACGGTAGATGACATTACGCTGATGCGGTCCGTCGCCGGTGACCGCATGGGCGTCAAGGCGACGGGCGGCGTGCGCTCTCTCGCGGACGCAAGCGCCATGCTGCATGCAGGCGCGACGCGCATTGGAGCCAGCGCCAGCGTGAAGATTGTGACAGAGCTGGCTGGACGACCCTAACTGCTTAACATAGATGCACACCGATTGAACCGATTTTTAGAGATAGCACCCGTTTCAGAGTGCTGCTTCTGATCGGTGCTATCGGTGTGAATCGGTGTTAAGCTTTTGCACTTCCTAAAGCACCCGCAGCACCACCAGCGTCTCGTCGTCGAAATGCGCGGTGCCGGATTGGAAGGCCTCGACCGCGGCGAGGATCGCGTCGACCGTGGCGCGCGCGGAGGTATAGGAGCTGGGGTTCTCGTGCAGCACCTGCATCAGGCGGTCGGTGCCGAACATCTCGCCGGTATCGTTCTGCGCGTCCACAATGCCGTCCGAGAAGAAGACCACGAGGTCGCCGGCGCGCGCGGAGATGGTGTGCTCCTCATAGGCAGCGTTGGGAAACAGCCCCAGCGGGAAGCCCTCGGCGCGGATGGTAGCGATGCGCGGTTCGGTGCGACCAGCGGTGCGCGCATCCACGTTCGGATCGGACTTTGCACTGCGCTTTGAAAGCCGGGGGGCATCTGTAACCGTATTGGTGACATACAGCGGCTGCACGGAGCCCGCATTGGCCAGCCGCAAGGAGCGCTGCTCGTCGTCCCATACCGCCATCAACATGGTCACGTACTGCGCATCGAGTTTCCGCTCCTGCAACTGCTGGTTCAGCTCGGCCAGCAGCTCGGCGGGCGGGCGCTTCTGCGCGGCCAGCGAGCGCAGGATGCCCGACACCAGCGCTGCATAAAGCGCGGCCGGCGCGGCCTTGCCGGAGACGTCCCCAAGAACGATGGCCACCCGTTTCGGCTGCGCATTCTTGCCGCGGCCGGGCGTGGCGCTGTAGTCGATGATGTCGTAGATGTCGCCGCCGATGGAGCGGGCGGGCAGAAAGGCCGTCGCAATCTCCGCATTGCGCGGCTGCGGTGGCGAGCTGGGCAGCAGCCGCAGTTGCACCTCGCGCGCCATGGCCAGGTCGCGCTCCAGGCGCTGCTCCTCGTCGGAGATGCGCTGATAGAGCCGCGCGTTGACGATCGACACCGCCACCTGCGCGGCCAGCGTAGTGAGCGTGGTCTGGTGCTCCTCCGTGTAATAGTTGACGCGCGTGTGCTCCAGGTCCATCACGCCGATGACCTGGCCCTTATTGATCAGCGGGACGGAAAGCTCCGACCGCACCTCCGGGTTGGCGACGATGTAGCGCGGGTCCTTGCGCACGTCGGCCACCAGCACCGGCATGCGCGTCTGCGCGGCGTGGCCGATGATGCCCTCGTCCAGCTTTACATTGTGATCGCGGCTGACGCGTTCGCCGAACCGCGAACTGAAGCGGTGTTCCAGGCGCTCCGTCCGCTCGTTCCACAGCAGGATGGTGAACATCTGGAAGTCGACCACGCGCTTCAGCAGCAGACCGATGCGCTCCAGCAGGTCGTCCAGATCGAGGATGCTGGTGATCTCGCGCGAAATTTCGTTCAGCACCGTAAGCGTCTGCGCCTGGCGCGCCACCCGCGTGTAGAGGCGGGCGTTCTCCACGGCGATGGCCATGCGCGAGGCCGTGAGCTCGAGCAGGCGCTGGTGCTCTTCCGTAAAGAATCCTACTTGCTCGGACTGTAGGTCAATGACTCCCACAACACGGTTTTTATGGATGAGCGGAACGGCAAGCTCAGACCGCACCTCAGGATTGGCGTCGATGTAGTTGTCGATCTTTGTGACGTCCTCGACGAGCACCGACCTGCGCTCCGCGGCGGCCACACCGACTACGCCGCGTCCCAGCCGGATGCGCAGGCGTTCGACATCGGGTGCATGACCGGTCTGGAAGCGCATGCGCAGGTCGCCGGTGCGGTCGTTGACCAGCAGGATGGCGAAGATGCGGTAATCGATGACGGCGCGCACCAGGTCCGCCACGCGATGCATCAGCGTGTTCAGGTCCAGCGTGGTGTTCAGCGCGTCGGCGAAGCGCAGCAGGAAGTCGACCTGCAGCGGCTCCAGGCGAATGCTGGGCGAGGTCATCGGATAGATGGGCGGCACGGCCTCTGCGCCCGCGGCATCCGCGGGGCGGTAGTCGCCCTCGAAGGAATCCGATTCGGGCCCGACGGGCTCAGCAGCGGCTGGGTCGGCGGATATGGGTTTGGCTGGAGGCATTGCGGCTCACGATGATTTTACGCGGTGCTCTGAAAGCCTGTGGAGTTCCTGTGGGCACTGTCGATTGCGCCGCGTGAAACATCGCCGCTCACACCAGCTCTTTCAAGTAGCACGCGATGTTGCGGCAACGGAGGGCATTCCTGCTCATTTTTCTTCGTCAAGTAACCGCTTTCCAAACCGCGCCGAAGCGGACTATCATGGCCGCCATGCCTATTCCACCGCTTACACGCCGCCGCCTGTTGAAGACCGCACTCGCCGCCGCGCCCGGCGCTGCTCTCGCCGCGAGAACTCGCGCATTGCCCGCGCAACTGCCCTCTGGCATCAAGATCGCCCCAGGCCCGTTTGAGGCCACGTGGGATTCGCTGAAGGCCTATAAGACCCCGGAGTGGTTTCGCGACGCCAAGTTTGGCATCTGGAACCACTGGACCGCGCAGTGCGTTCCGGAGCAGGGCGACTGGTATGCGCGCAATATGTACATTCAGGGACAGGCGCAGTATGACCATCACCTGAAGACCTACGGCCATCCATCCAAGGTGGGCTGGATGGAGATCGACAACCTGTGGAAGGCAGAGAACTGGCAGCCTGAGGAGCTGATGAAGCTCTACGTGGCCGCCGGCGCGAAATACTTCTCTACCCTCGCCAACCATCACGATAACTTCGATTGCTACAACTCGAAGTTCCACAACTGGAACTCGGTGAAGATCGGCCCGAAGAAGGACATCGTCGGCACGTACACCCGCATCGCGCGCGAACATGGGCTGCGCGTCGCCGTGACCAACCACTCCTCGCATGCATGGCACTGGCTGCAGCCGGCCTATGGCTACGATCCCGAGGGCGCCATGCAGGGCGTCCGCTACGACGCGTACACGCTGACCAGGGCCGACGGCAAGGGCAAGTGGTGGGATGGCTTCGATCCGCAGGAGCTTTACACCGGCCGCAACCTCGTAATGCCGGATGGCTTCAAGACCCTCGCGGAAGCCAACGCTTTTCACAAGGCGAAGGACGGCGCCTGGCACGAAGAGATTCCCGTCGAGAATCCGGAGTTCGCGCACAAATGGTTCCTGCGCACCCAGGACCTGCTCGACAGCTACAAGCCCGATCTCCTCTACTTCGACGACAACGAGCTTCCGTTTGAAGGTTATGGCCGCGCCATCGCGGCGCACTTCTACAACGCGAGCCTTCGCGCCAAAGGACACGTCGATGTGGTGGTGACCGGCAAGAACGTGAAGCCGGACCACGCCGGAGCCTTCACCCTGGACATCGAGCGTGGCCGCGCCAGCGGCATTCTGGACCAGCCGTGGCAGACGGACACCTGCATCGGCCAGTGGCACTACTCCGCGGCTGTGTTTGAGCGGCACACGTACAAAACGCCGAAGTCCGTCATCCAGTCGCTCGTCGACATTGTCAGCAAGAACGGCAACCTGATGCTGAACATCCCTGTAAAGGGCGACGGCACCATCGACTCCGACGAGCGCGCATTCCTGGAGGCGATTGCCACCTGGGTCCCGAAGCACGGCGAGGCGATCTACGGCACGCGCCCCTTCTCGGTCTACGGCGAGGGCCCGCCGGACGTCACCAACAACTCCAACTTCAATGAGCGCAACGCGCGCGCATATACGTCTGAGGACATCCGCTTCACCACGAAAGGCGAGACGCTGTACGCCTTCGCTCTGGGCTGGCCCACCGACGGCAAGATCACAATCAAGACGCTGGCTAAAGGGGCCGCTGCGCTGCCGAAGCCGGTGCAGCGCGTGGATCTGATCGGTGCAGGACAGATCAGGTTCACCCAGGACTCTGACGGCCTGAAGCTGACCATGCCGGATGCGCCGCCGAACGAATACGCCTACGCATTCGTGGTCCGGACCTGAAGAGAAGAAGGAGCCACATCGGAGGCGCGGCGGAGAGGAGTGCCGCGCCGTCCGAT
>DATCBR010000082.1:0-3043 GCA_036511765.1 Acidobacteriaceae bacterium
CCCATTGCCGAGCGTCTCGCGCACCACGCCCTTCGCGTCCTGCGCGCTCGCGTTCGCCACTGTCATCCCCGCCAGCATCGCCATCGCTGCCGTCGCCTTCAAACCCGTCAAAATCTTCATATACATCCTTCCGAAGTCCAAATCCTGGGTGTCCTTTACAGCATACTCAATCGCGGCATCCCGAGTCCTCAAACCTCGTTCCTCATTCCCTCGCTCCTCAACAGAACTCGCTCCGGTTCGGCCCCAGCCATTCCAAGCTGATAAACTTGACCTTTGGTGCCCTGCCTCGCGCGCGCGGCGCCTGTTCGGAGACCCAAATGACACAGCAAAACACCACCGACAGCCCCCCCAGCCTGCGCCTCAAACTCGGCCTCGCCGAAATGCTCAAAGGCGGCGTCATCATGGACGTCATGAACGTCGATCAGGCCCGCATCGCCGAAGAAGCGGGCGCGGTCTCGGTCATGGCGCTGGAGCGGGTGCCCGCCATGATCCGCGCAGAAGGCGGCGTCGCCCGCATGGCCAACCCCAGGCTCATCAAGGAAATCATCGCCACGGTGTCCATCCCGGTGATGGCCAAAGTCCGCATCGGGCATTTTGCCGAGGCGCAGGTGCTGCAATCCCTCGGCGTCGACTTCATCGACGAGTCCGAAGTCCTCACCCCCGCCGACGAGGTCTACCACATCGACAAGCACGCCTTCACCACGCCCTTCGTCTGCGGCGCGAAGAACCTCGGCGAAGCCCTCCGCCGCATCTCCGAAGGCGCCGCCCTCATCCGCACCAAGGGCGAACCCGGCACCGGTGACGTCGTCCACGCCGTCCAGCACATGCGCCAGATCGTCCGCGAAATCAAGGCCCTCACCGTCCTCGGCGAAGAAGAACTCAACAACGCCGCCAAGGTCCACGGCGCACCCTACGAACTCATCCGCATGGTCGCCAAAGCTGGCAAACTCCCCGTCCCCAACTTCTCCGCCGGCGGCATCGCCACGCCCGCCGACGCGGCCCTGATGATGCAGCTCGGCGCCGAAACAATCTTCGTCGGCTCCGGCATCTTCATGAAGGACGGCGCTGTTCCTCTCGACGTCTCCAAACCCGGAAAAGAGTACGACGAAGCCGTCTCCCGCGCCAAGGCCATCGTCCTCGCCACGCTCCACTTCAACGACCCCAAGATCGTCGCCGAAGCCAGCGAAGCAGTCCTCGGCAGCATGAAGGGTCTCGCCGCCGCCGCCATCGAAGAGAAAGACCGCATGCAGAACCGCGGCTGGTAATGTCCGGGAACCCACCCACCATCGGCGTCCTCGCCCTTCAGGGCGCCTACGAAGCCCACGCCGCCATGCTCCGCCAGCTTGGCGCAACCGCCATCCTCGTGCGTACACCCGAACAACTCTCGGAAATAGACGGCCTCATCATCCCCGGCGGCGAATCCACCACCTTCCTCAAGCACCTCGAGCGCGCCGGCTTCTTCGACGCCCTGCACACCTTCGTCCAGCACAAACCCACCTTCGGCACCTGCGCCGGAGCCATCCTGCTCGCCAAGGACGTCACCAACCCACCGCAGCGCTCCCTCGCCGCAATGGACATCACCGTCGAGCGCAACTTCTACGGCCGCCAGAACGACTCCGTCATCCTCTCCGCCCCCACCACGCTCCCCGGCGGCCCGCTCGAAATGGTTTACATCCGCGCCCCGCGCATCGCCCACACCGGCCCGGACGTAGAAACCATCGCCAGCCGCGGAGCAGATCCCGCCCTAGTCCGCGAGGGTCATCTGTTAGCCGCCACCTTCCACCCCGAGCTAGGCCACGACCTCCGCATCCACCAACTCTTCCTCAACATGGTCGCGCAATCCAAAGCCACGCCGTAACCCCGGGTGGCCCATCCTTTCGGAGTTTCATCCCGAAAGGGTGGGGTATCGAGCGAAGCTCGACCGCCTTCCCTCACCCGCCGCTACAATCAATCCATGCCCTCCTCATTGGCTGCCGCGATCATCCAAATTTTCTGGCAGCTACCGGTGGACGCCGCCGCACACGGCCCCGCACTCGACGCGCACCTGCTCCTCAACCTCTGGATCGTCCTCGCGCTCCTCGCCCTCGCGCACATCCTCGTCATCGTCGGCCTCGCCAAGCGCCGCACCCACACGCCACCCCGCCGCCAGGCTCTCATCGAATTCCTCCCCCTCGCCGCGCTCGCGCTGCTCTTCGCCTTCCTCGCAACCCGCGCCGAAGCCCTGTGGGAGACCGCCCGCTACACAGGCCCCGACCGCGCGGCACTGCAGGTCGAAGTCACCGGAATGCAGTTCGCCTGGTACTTCCGCTACCCCGGCCCCGACGCCACCTTCGGGGCAACAAAGCCGGAACTCGCGGCTCCTGGAGAGGGCAATCCCGTCGGCCTCGACCCATCCGACCCGCACAGCGCCGACGACTTCGTCTCCAGCCAACTCGTCCTCCCCGCCGGCCGCGAAGTCGATCTCCACCTGCACTCGCAGGACGTCATCCACGGCTTCAGCGTCCCCCAAATGCGCCTCAAGCAAAACGCCGTACCCGGCCAGGACATCCACATCCACTTCACCCCCTCCATCCCCGGCGACTACGCCATCCTCTGCACCCAGCTCTGCGGACTCGGCCACTACCGCATGACCGCCACCCTCCGCGTCCTCCCCGAGCCCGCCTTCGAAGCCTGGCTAAGTCAACACCGCCACTCCGCCGGAGCCAACCGTTGAGCGTCCCCCAAAGTCCGGTTGCTCCCCGTCTGGATTCTGAGACGTGGTTGACCGCCGCCCTCCGCGGTCCTACCGCCCTTGTTTTTCTTTCTGTCATCCTCGTAGAGGACCTGCTTCTCGCCATTTGACCTCAACCCGCCGTCTCATCGAAGCCTCTGGAGTACGATCTCTTGTCCAAGCCACGAAAGCTCGCCATCGGCGCCACGCTTCTCGCTCTTCTTCCCGCGCTCGCGGCCCAACAAGGCAAGCAGGACGCTTTCCTCTTCGCCTACTTCAAAGAGCCCGGCAACCAGGGCATTTACCTCGCCCTCTCCCGCGACGGCCTCCACT
>DATCBR010000083.1:0-2229 GCA_036511765.1 Acidobacteriaceae bacterium
TGCCGATGGTGAACTCCCATGCGTGCGGCGCGACCTTGTGCGGCTTGAACTCCATGCGGTCGCGATCGTCGCCGCTGGAGGAGTGGAAGACGCCGCCGGTCTTGACGCGAAATTCGCGGTTCGTCGAGTTCAGCCGGAAGCGCACCAGGTCGTATTCGGCAATGTCGACGCCATCGGGCGCGTAGACCAGGAACTGGATGGGCCGCGGCAGCAGCAGCTTCGACTCGCGGCCGTTCAGGTGGCCGTTCTCGTCCTGCTTGATGACGCCGTCTGTAACCGTCGACTTCACCCACCCGCCCGACTTGATATGCAGAATCTCGGGGTCGATCATCTGCCACTTGCCGTTCTTGTCCTTGTAATAGACGCCGATCTCGTTCACATCCGACAGCGCGATGGCAGGCGGCACGGGATCGGAGCCAGTGAGGCGCACGCGGCTCTTGTTCACCATCGCCTGGATAACGCGGTCCGTGACGCCGGCTGTCTTGAGCGCCAGCATCGAGTCAGCATCCGTCGTGAAGTCCGTGGGCTGCGCGTCGATGGTCTGCACGATCAGGTCATCCGAGAGTCCAGCCTTCGCCAGCTTGATGACGGCATCATTGGTCATCTTCGCCGACGCGGCCTTGGGTTTGGGCAGCGGGCCACCCGCGTCGCCCGAGTCGGAGCTGTCCTGCGCATGCAGGAGGACCGGCGCGAAGAGACAGAGCAGGAGAACAAAAAGAATGCGCGTGCGGGACATGCGAGCGGCTCCAATGTGCGCGGCAAGCGGGTGCGCAGCCATAATATAGGACGGCTGAGCACGCGCGAGGTTTACGTTAGGTTTAGGCGGTTACGCTATGCTAAAGTTGAGGCTGCGGCGCACTCTCGAGCGCGCACTTTCGGGCGCTGGTTCGGGGTGCGGAACGGGGTGGGTTGCAGCTTCAGCGGAAGGTTCCGCAATTTGGGGACTCACGTAAAGGCTGGCGTAGCTCAGTTGGTAGAGCATCTGATTTGTAATCAGAGGGTCAACGGTTCAAGTCCGTTCGCCAGCTCCAAACTCTGGGCCGTCCGCTCAAGCCGGAGCGGACACAACAAGAATGCACAGGTGGCCGAGTGGTTAATGGCAGCAGACTGTAAATCTGCCGCGCAATGCGCTACGGAGGTTCGAATCCTCCCCTGTGCACCATCTTTTTGATTCCTTCACGTGGAGAGCCAAGTGGATCTGAAGCCCGTCGGCAGCGCCCGGCTGTGGATTGCGCTGGCAGGCTTTGCGGCACTGGCCATGTTGGCCTGGGGGACGATGCAGCCGGGAAAGTTCCGCTCCCTTACCTGGGTGCTGCTAGGGTTTTTTGCGTTCCGTATCGTGCTCACACGGCTTGGTTCCCGATAGGCAACGGACCGGGTTCGCGGTAGGATAAGAGAGTTGCAACAGAGGCTGATGTAGCTCAGTGGTAGAGCACTCCCTTGGTAAGGGAGAGGTCATGGGTTCAAGCCCCATCATCAGCTCCAGTTTTTTTCGCGGCAGTAACCGTAGGTCAGGGCTTTAGCCCGGACTAGAGTCACAAGCGGGAGTAACTCAGTGGTAGAGTCACAGCCTTCCAAGCTGTTGGTCGCGGGTTCGATTCCCGTCTCCCGCTCCAGAGTCTCCCACTCCAGAACAACACCGAGAGGTAAGCACGTTTGAACGCATTGCACGAGCAGGCAAAGATTCCCGTGGGCGATCCGCAGGCCTTCGGGGCGGTCCGCGCAGCGATCGAGGCAGCATTCTCCTCCGCCAAGGTAAAGGGCTTCTTGAAAGCGATTCAGGGCGCGGGGCTGCGCATCCGCGACTTTGAGCAGGTGCTGCACCGCGGTCTGCTGGGCGCTCCCATGGAGAACGAGTATGGCCGGCTCTCCAATGGCGACCAAGGCATGATCCGCGAGCTCTATCTCGCCAGTCTGGAGAAGGTAGCCCCCGAGCTGCGCGGCAAGTACGCGAAGATCTACGCCTACTACTGAGTTTGTTTGAATCCGCCGGCAGGCCGGCAATAGCGATAGAGAGGATGAACTGCGATGGCGAAGGAGAAGTTTGACCGGTCGAAGCCGCATGTGAACATTGGGACGATTGGGCACATCGATCACGGCAAGACGACGCTGACGGCGGCGATCACGAAGGTGCTGTCCAAGCACAACCCGAAGAACACGTTCCGTTCGTTCGACACCATCGACAACGCGCCTGAAGAGCGTGAGCGCGGCATCACGATCGCGACGGCG
>DATCBR010000084.1:0-12292 GCA_036511765.1 Acidobacteriaceae bacterium
GTGTAGGGGCGCTCACCGAGGAACATCGTGTCGAGGTAGCCCATGGAGTAGAGACGCAGCATGGCGGGGTAGACCCAGCTGTCGACGGGAATGTACGGGCTGCCGAGTGGGTCAGGCTTGGAGCCCGCCTGCTCCGGCGTGCCGTAGGCGGGCATGGCGGTGAAGGGTGTCTGCGAAGTAGGTGGCGCGGCGGTGACGACAGGCGGAGGCGCGGTACGCGGTGCGGGAATGGATCCGGGGGAAGGTTCGGACTGGGTAGCGGGCGTGGGTTGGGACGATGGAGCGGATTGCGGCTGGTCCTGCTCCGGTGCATGGCGACCGTAGGCGGGGAGCGAGGGAACCGTAGAGGGGTCGATGGAGGCGGGGGAAGGGGCGGAAGGTGGAGGAGTCTGCGATGGACCTGGCGCAGACTGGGCGAGCATGGTTCGCGCTGTCAGCGCAGCCGCCGCAATGCAGAGCAGGAAGTATAGAGCGGAGCGGCTCAGTCGCAGCGTGGCGTTGAGGAACATTGATGTTTCCAGTGTACTTGCGTGGGCAGCGGAGAAAGCGTGGGCACATGACCCGCCCCAGTTGCATCGGTGCACTATTTGGATGCGTGCTTTGTCTGATGCAGCTTTTTCGCGAAGGCGACACTCTCGCCATCTATCCAGCGCTGGGAGGCGATGCCGCGCTCGAGGATGTATTGCTCGATGTGGGCAACGGCGGTTGATTTGCGCGAGGCGGCTGCCGGGAAGGCGACGCACTCGATCAGCGCGGGGCCGCCGCCAATGCGTGCGTGGCCGATAGACTCCTGCGCGACGCGGTAGAGCGCGACGGGGTCGGCGGCATCGACGGGAATGGCAGGAACGCCGGCGCGGTAGGCGATGGCGCGGAGATCGGGAGTCTTTAAGGAGCGGCGTGCGGTCCGCGTGGTGACTTGTGCGGGAAGCACCAGGAAGATGATCGGGAGGTCATGCTGAGCCGAGTGCGAGAGCGCGGACTTCCAGATGTCCGCGGGGACTTCGCCGGAGACAGAGATGGAGAGGACGACGGCGGAGTCATGCGCATTCTCCGATTGCTTCGCGTCTTTCCTTGCGAGAAGAGCCGACGATTTGAGGGCGGCTGCTGCGCCGACGGCAGCCTGGATGCGTGTGGCCGGATCGGCGATTGCAGCCAGGCGCGACGGGGTGCCGCAATCGGCAAAGACGCGTGCGGAGGACTTGCTGCGCGCCCGGAGCGCGGAATGGAGAGGAGCTCCGCGCAGAAAGTCGAGGACCGGGCCGGCGACAGCGTCGAGGACGAGATCGCGTGAAGTGAGGTCAATGGAGGTGCTGACGAGTGCGGCCTCGCGACCGGCGGTTAGAGCGCGCTGCGCGGGCGGCAGCGCCTGGCCCAGCAGATGCGCGCGCAGGATGGCGCGGTACATCTGCTTCAGGCGGGCGTTGGGGATGAGCGGGTTTTCGTGCGCGGCCGGCTTCTTGCTCATGCGCGGGCGGGATCCGGTGCTTCGGGATTGAGGCCGAGTTTGGCGATGGCGGCCTGGGCCTTCTTCGCGTCGAGCTTGCCGTCGCGGGCGAGGCGGGAGAGCGTGGCGGCGACGATGGATTCGGCGTCGACCTCAAAGTGGCGGCGGAGGTGTTCGCGATTGTCGGAGCGGCCAAAGCCGTCTGTTCCGAGGGTAGTGAGGCGATTCTTGCCGTCCAACTGCAGCCAGGGCGCAAGGGCATCGGGCAGAGACTTCATATAGTCGCTGGCGGCGATGATGGGTCCGTCGGCGCCTTCGAGCGCACCCTCGATGTAGGTCTTGCGCTCGGGTTCTGCGGGATGCAGGCGGTTCCAGCGGGCAGTTTCAATGGCTTCGCGGCGCAGCTCGGTGTAGCTGGTGACACTCCACACATCGGCGGCGATCTTGTGGTCTTTGCTGAGGATCTCCTGCGCGCGGAGGACTTCGTTCAAGATGGGGCCGGAGCCAAAGAGCTGGACTGGAGTTTTGGCTTCGCCCGCTTTGCCCTTGGCGCCTGATTCTGCCGCCGCGCGGAATTTGTAGATGCCCTTGAGGATGCCTTCCTCGGCGCCCGCGGGCATGGCGGGCATGGCGTAATCCTCGTTGTACATGGTGATGTAGTAGAAGCAGTCCTCGGCCTGCTCGTACATGCGCTTCATGCCGTCCTGCAGGACGACGGCGAGCTCATAGACGAAGGCGGGATCGTAGGTGACGCAGGTGGGGATGGTGCTGGCGAGGATGTGGCTGTGGCCGTCTTGGTGCTGCAGGCCTTCGCCGAGCATCGTCGTTCTGCCGGCGGTCCCGCCCATGAGGAAGCCCTTGCCGCGCGCGTCCGCAAAGGCCCACGCCATGTCTCCGATGCGCTGGAAGCCGAACATGGAGTAGTACATGTAGAAGGGAATCGTCGGAACTTTGTAGGTTGAGTACGACTGGCCCGAGGCGGTGAATGACGCCATGGAACCGGCCTCGGTGATGCCTTCTTCGAGGATCTGGCCGTCCTGCTCCTCGCGGTAGAAGAGCAGCATGTCCTTGTCGTGCGGGGTGTAGCGCTGGCCCTCGGGCGCGTAGATGCCGACCTGGCGGATGGCTGATTCAAGGCCGAAGGTGCGGCCTTCGTCGGGGACGATGGGCACGATGAACTTGCCGACGGCGGGATCCTTCATGAGCGAGCGCAGGATGGAGACGAAGCCCATGGTGGTGGAGACGGCGCGACTGCCGGAGCCGGCGGTCCACTCGCTGAAGAATTTGAGGTCGGGGGTTTTGATGTCGAGATTGGGCGCGGTGCGCGCGGGCAGAAAGCCGCCGAGGGCTTCGCGGTGTTCGCGCATGTAGACCATCTCAGGTGAGTCCGGCGAGGGACGATACGGTGTGCCGGATGTTGCGGCGGATTCGGGGATGGGAATGTCGAAGGCTTTGACGAAGGCGGCGAGCGCGTCGTCCGTCAACTTCTTCTCCGAGTGCGTTGCATTGCGAGCCTGAGCGGAGCCGAGGCCGAAGCCTTTGACCGTCATGGCGAGGACAACCGTCGGGCCGCCTTTATGTTCGACCGCTTGCTTATAGGCGTTGTAGACCTTGACGGGATCATGCCCGCCGCGGCGCAGGTGGATCAGCTGGTCGTCGGTGTAATCCTTTACTAGCTCCAGCAGCTCAGGGTACTTGCCGAAGAAGTGCTGGCGCAGGTAGGCGCCGTCCTTGGCCTTATAGGTCTGGAAGTCGCCGTCGACGCACTCCTCCATACGGCGGAGCAGCAGGCCGGAGTGGTCGCGCGCGAACAGCTCATCCCAGTCCGAGCCCCAGATGACCTTGATGACGTTCCAGCCTGCCCCGCGGAAGACGCCTTCGAGCTCGTCGATGATGCGCTTGTTGCCGCGCACCGGGCCGTCCAGCCGCTGCAGGTTGCAGTTGACGACGAAGATGAGGTTGTCGAGCTTCTCGCGCGTGCCGAGGGAGATGGCGCCGAGCGTATCGACCTCGTCCGTCTCGCCGTCGCCGAGGAAGGCCCAGACCTTGCGGGGAACGCGCTTGAGCAGGCCGCGGTTTTCAAGATAGCGCATGAAGCGGGCTTGGTAGATGGCGTTGAGCGGGCCGATGCCCATGGAGACCGTGGGGAAGTTCCAGAAGTCCGGCATGAGCCAGGGGTGGGGGTAGCTCGAAAGGCCGGGGTGTTCGCGCAGCTCGTGGCGGAAGTTCTTGAGGTGCTCGTCGTTCAGGCGACCGAGGAGATAGGAGCGCGCGTAGACGCCGGGCGAGGCGTGGCCCTGGTGGTAGATGAGGTCGCCGGGCTGCTCGGAGCCGTCTTCGGCGGTGTATTTGGCGCGGAAGAAGTGGTTGTAGCCGACCTCCTGCAGCGTGGCCAGCGAGGAGTAGGTGGAGATGTGGCCGCCGATGCCGGGGTCCTTTTTGTTCTGGCCATGCACCATGGCCATGGCATTCCAGCGGATGAGGGCCTCGATGCGCCGCTCCATGGCGCGGTCGCCGGGGTAGGGAACCTCGTCGTGCTTCGGAATGGTGTTGCGAAAGGGCGAGGCGAACTCGTTGGGAATGGCGACGCCGGCCTCGCGCGCGCGCAGACGGAGCGCCTGCAGCAGCTCGGCGGCGTTCTCCCAGTTGCCCGCGACGACGTCGTCGAATGCTTCAATCCATTCGGCCTGCTCGGAGGCGAATTCGGAGACTTCAGGGACCTGGGTCTTGGTAGCCATTCTTTGGGTGTCCGGTGCTTTCTGATGGTGTAGGGATACCGCGAAACGCTGTTGTGGCGCAGATGTCCCTTCTCTAACGATACTGGTTCGCAAGGGAAACGTCACGCCGGATGGGGGGGCGCGGGCACGAGGATGCAATTTAGGGATGGGGTGATCCGCCCTCTGACTCTTGGCTAATCGTTAGTTCTCGGAGGGGCGGTCGATGGAATCGATGACGAGCACCTCAACGGGGCCTTTGGTCTGAACGAATTTGATCCCAAGTGTTTCTTGGAGCGCGGAGCTGAGGGAAGGGGCATCGGTATCGCTGATAGAGTCGGCGTCTCCCAGCTTCTGCCATCGCAGTCGGGAAATATTGAAGTACCCGGTGAAGCCGGTCTGGTCGATCCAGGGATGGTTATCGAATTCATGGTCGCGGAGACGAATGGCGGCGATGAAAGCCTGCATGGTCACGGCCAATGCTCTGAGCACATTGTCGCTGCCATTGCTGCTGAGGATGCAAAAGCGCCCCGCTGGAGTTGGCTTTTGGGGGTCGCAGTCTGGTGGCCCGAGTGCGGTGGGCGCTGGTACCGCGGTGATCTTAAGCCCGTCTTTGGCTGGGACGAGAGCATAGACGGGAAGGGTTCGTACTTCAACATGGAGCTTGAGATGAAAGCGGTCGGCAAGCAGAGACTGCATCATCATGCGGTTCTGCTCGGCCTGTTGCTGCCAGAGCATGTTCTTCATGGCGACCGCCTGTTCCGCCGGAGGCTTGACGGCGATGGTGTAGTTATCCTGGTTGATCCATTCCGGCCCTCCGACGAGCTGCTCTGTGCTCAGGGCATAGTCACCTCGATAGGCATTGAGGATATAAGCGCGCAGGGGCTGACCTGATGCCGGATGACTCGGATCTGTCGGCTTAACCGTATCGACTTCATAAGAAGGCAGCGCTCCCGAAGGATGGAAGATGCGCGCAACGGGATCGCTGGCTTGGCCTGATGCGCCGATGCAGAGAAAGAGGAGGGAGAGAGTGCCGAGCGCGATCTTCATGGGAGAATCGTAACTCAGTTTTCTGCGGCCAAACCTCAGAGGAAAAAGTCAGAGCACATGCAACTCCCGGATGGTTGCATAACCGGAAGCTGTTCACCTGACAGCGCCTCTGGATGTGTGTTTTGCACGCGGACGCGGGCGGTATGATCGCAAGCGTGGATGCGGAAGCAAGGAGCGGGTGTCCCGCGCGAAAAAGAGCCGCTTGCTTCGCACACGAACGGTTGATCGATTTCTCAGGGTCTACAGTCGCCCTTATCGTCGAGCTGTAGCCGGCGGTTGGGCAGCATGGCCTTCCTCTGGTTCACGGAACGGTTCCACGGAGATGCGCTCATAGGACACTTCCCGAACTGCGAGGTCTTCTTTGCCGCCCGGCGCCTGGAGAACGACGCTGCCGCCGGCTGCCGACTTCATCAACGCGCGCCCCAGAGGCGACGCCCAACTGATGTGGCCGCGATCCAGATCGACCTCGTCGGTGCCGACGATGCACACCGTTCGCTCTGCTCCCGCGGCATTGGCATAGCGCACGGTGGCCCCGAAGAAGGCGTTAGTCGCCCGCTGTCCTGTTCTTGGAGCCAACGGATCCACCACTTCCGCGGCTTCGATTCGCTTGGAGAGAAAACGAATCCGGCCATCGATCTGCCGCAGCCGGCGCTTGGCGTACTGGTAGTCGGCGTTTTCACTGCGATCGCCATTGCCGGCGGCCCACGCTACCACCTCCGTTACCGCCGGACGGTCCCGGGTGAGCAGAAAGCGATGCTCCTCTTTAAGGCGCTGGAGCCCGCCTGGGGTGATGTAATTCTTGACTTGTGTCGCGGGCTCGTCCCGGCGCGGTTCTCTGGTGAAGCCTTTCCGCATCTTGTTCGTCCTTCCAGCGCGAAGCCGGTGCTTTTTACAAACAGGCGATTCCGCCACCCAAGATTACTTCTGAATTGTCGATGATGCGACCGTCATACGTCATAAGCGTGGATCTTCAGACCACTACCGGGCGGCGGCTGACCAAAGGTATGATTTCGTAGTGAGGGACAGAATGAAACCACTTCTCGCAAACGCTGGTGCTCTTGTTTGTGGCATTTTGTGGGCCGCGATTCTCGCACCCTTAATCGCAAATGCATTCGGCGTCCCTTGCAAGTTTGTCTTTTTGCGAATTGATCGGCAAAACCGGCACATCAGTCGAGGGCAGTATTTCTGGTTTGTCGGCGTCTTTGGGTGGGGACTAGGGATGTTCGTGATGACCACTGTGTCGGATCTGCTCCAATGGAAGTTCCTTGGTAACGCAACGGCGCACCCGAGTTTGGCATCAATTTTGTCTCATCTGTTGACTTGGTCGCTCGGTGGAATGATTTTCGGGTACGTCAGCGCCCCAAAAGAAAACGCAGCAGCAGAGGCTTCTTAGCGGCGATAAGCTTTGGCCTTATGGTCTAGTCGCCAAACGTTCCGTTATCCCTGTTCCGTTCGGTTTGCCGGTGATTCGACCAAAGCACATCGCAAGCGAGCGGATCGTCGCCTACCTGGCAGCTAGAACAGTGAAAGCGCTGCTCGACGTTTGTGCGCCGGTGCGGGCGGTATGATCGCTAGCGTGGATGCGGAAGCCAGGAGCGGGTTGATGGAGCGGGCGCGCGCGGGGGATGTGCGGGCGCTGGCGCGTGCGATCTCCGTGGTGGAGGACCGGGCGGAGGGGTTTGAGGAGTTGCTGTCGGCGTGCCGCGCGAGCGGGCTGCGGGCGCTGCGGATTGGCGTGACCGGGCCGCCGGGCGCGGGCAAGAGCACGCTGGTGGACCAGATGGTGCGCGCGTATCGGGCAAAGGGGAAGAAGGGGAAGAAGGTGGGGGTGGTTGCGGTCGATCCGTCGAGTCCGTATACCGGCGGGGCGCTGCTGGGCGACCGCATCCGCATGGCGGGATTCGCGGGGGATGACGGCGTCTACATCCGCAGCATGGCGACGCGCGGGGCGAGCGGAGGATTGGCCGTGGCAGCGGCTGACGTTTGCGCGGTGATGGAGGCGGCGGGGCGCGAGGTGGTGATCGTTGAGACGGTGGGCGCGGGGCAGGCGGAGATCGACGTTGCGAAGCTGGCGGATGTAACGGTGGTGGTCCTGGTGCCGGGGATGGGCGATGAGGTGCAGAGCCTGAAGGCGGGGATGATGGAGATCGCAGATATCTTTGTGGTGAACAAGGCGGACTGCGAGGGCGCGGAGCGCGTGGAGGCGGAGGTGCGCGCCATGCAGGGGATGAGTGAGGCGGGCGCGGGCGAGGCGACGGCGATTGTGCGCACGGTGGCGACGACGGGCGAAGGCGTTGAGGAGCTGGTTGAGCAGATTGAGGAGTTGGCCGCGAAAGAACAGCGGAAGCGACCGAAAGCTGTACGTGACCGGGAGCCGGTTTTTACCCCACTCATCGCGCAAAGCCACCCCGACCCGCGCGATGAATGGGCCACCCACGCGGTGCGTTTGGGCGGTGACGGCGCGCGGCTCGATCACATTGGGATTGCGGTGAAGAGCATTGCGGCGGCAGCGAGTTTCTACGAGGCGCTGGGGATGCGGGTGAGCGCGGAAGAGATCGTGGAGCAGGAGCAGGTGAAGACCGCGATGCTGCCTCTCGGCGAGACGCGGCTGGAGCTGCTGGAGGCGACAGCGGAAGACTCGGCGATCGCGAAGTTTCTCGCGAAGCGCGGGGAGGGGGTGCACCATATTGCGATCCACGTCGGCGATGCGGATGCGGCGTTTGCGAAGTTGGAGCGCGCGGGGGTGCGCCTTGTGAGCGATGTAGTCAGGGTTGGCGCGGGCGGACATCGCTACTTCTTCGTGCATCCGGCGAGCGCGGGTGGAGTGCTGGTGGAGATTGTGGGCGAGCCGCACAATCAAAAAAACTAGCCACGGATTTACACGGGTGAACGCGGATAAAGAAGAATAAGAGGGGTCGCACAAGTGGTTGAATTCGCGTTCCGTTCCGGAAGAGGCTTGATAGAGCGCACATGAGAGTTCTGTTGATTGATACATGTGGGGCCGAAGGAAGTGTCGCGATTGCAGATGGAGGCGGAGTGGTCGCGAGCGCGTCGCTGCCCGGTCGCAGCGCGTCGGAGAAGCTGGTTGGTGCTGTGCGCCAATTGGCAGAGCGGAGTGGGATCGTGTTGCGCGATCTGAGTGCCGTCGCGGTGGTGAACGGCCCGGGGTCGTTCACCGGCGTGCGTGTGGGGCTGAGCGCGGCGAAGGGATTGTGCGAAGCGCTGGGAGTTCCGCTGATTGCGATCTCGCGATTGCAGGTATTGGCATTGGGCGCGAATGCCGTGGAGGACATCCCGGTCTTCGCAGTGCTCGATGCAAGGCGCGGCGAGTTTTATTGCGGGGAGTACGCAGATGGCGCAAAGTTGCGTGAGGCGTTGGTCACGCGAGACGAGCTTGCCGCATGGATCGGCGGGGCGGCTGCAGGGCGCGAGTTGATGGTGTGCGAAGCCGGCGTGGCGCAGGCGTTGGCTGAGTTTCAGCCGCAGCAGGTTGCGGAGCCGGACGCACTGGCCGCGTTGCCGCTCGCGATGCGCAGGATGGAGCGCGGCGAATTCGACGACGTAGCGAGCATTGACGCGAACTATCTGCGCCGCACGGACCTCGAGATCTTTGCCAAGGTGAAGGCCGCCGCCGCTGCGCTGGCCCCACACCCGGAGCGCAGGTCGTGAACGAGGAGCATTCTGCAAGCGGCGCCGTCTGCGTGCGCGAGGGGCGGCCGGACGACGTGGATGCCGTCATCGCGCTGGAGCGGGCGACGGAGTTTGCTCCGCACTGGCCGCGTGCGGCATATGCTGAGGCAATACAGGCACAGGCAGGGTTGCTACCCAGGCGCGTACTCGTCGCGGAGCGCATCTTCGAGGGCTGCGACGCGCAGAGGCGGCTTGTTGGCTTCGCGGTGATGGCGGTTCATGACGGCAGTGCGGAGTTGGAGAGCGTGGCGGTTGCGGTCGCGGAACGTCGCGCGGGGACGGGGATGGCGCTCTGCAAGGCGGCGTTGGCATGGGCGTGCCGCTCTCGGGCGCTCGAGGTGACCATCGAGGTGCGGGCCCAGAGTCGCGGCGCCATCGCGCTCTACAGGCGGCTCGGCTTCGTGGAGACTGCGCGAAGGCCGCGGTATTACGCCGGTCCAGAGGACGATGCAGTCCTGATGCGCCTGCCGTTGATCCCATCATCGATTGCATAAGGTGCCGGGCATCCCGCTTGCGGCCTGGACAATCCTAGAATTGGAATCAGCAGCAGACTTCATGGCAGTTGCAGCCCCTAGAAGGGCCAGCCAAGTTGAGCCTACGGCCGGAAGAAGTACCTCGAACTCGCGGTTCTTAGAAGAATCAACCACTTGCCCATGCGGACGGGGGCCTGGAATTCCATTTTCTGAATCGTGATCGAGGCAGAAATACATTTATCTGAATTCGGGGCAACTTTTCGTCCCATCTTGCGTCCTATTGAATGTAACAAGCAGCATCAGTCGGGGCAGCAATTCCCACAGTCCTGGCATCCCCTATCCGCACTATCCCTCCCCACCTTCTGTAAGGCCTCCAGAACACCGGAGGCCTTCACGCCTTTAAGCCAGATTTTGCGGCACTGACCCACGAATCCCTCCCAGCCCGGATTTTACGTGGGCGAAGGAACGATGGGGGAAGGGGAGGGCCGGATCAGCGCTGTGGCGCGTATCGATCGAGGAAGCGGCGCAGGGCATCCTGAAGCGCGGTGTCGCTGCCAGCGGACGGCAGGGTGACCGTGTATTTGGGGTCGGCTGCGCGGGGGAAGAGATCAGCGAGGGAAGCAGTAGCAGGGGAGGAGGCGGAGCGTCCTCCGGCGATGAGCAGCTTTGGGGTGGTGAGGTGTGCGAGCGGGCCGGCGATGGCGAATCGATCGCCAAAAAGCAGACGGATGGGAATGATCTTCGATGGGCTGGCTGCGGCGGCAGTCCCGGCGGGATCGGGGTCTGGATTGTCGAGGATGACAGCAGGCAGTTCAGGATGGTCGCGCGCGAGTTGGACGGCAAGCGAGGCGCCGACGCCTGCGCCCATGGGAACGATGGATGTGCCTGCGACGTGCTGGGTGTTGACGAGGTAGTCGAGTGCGGCCGCCGCGTCCTGTGCCATCAGGCCGGCGTCGGGATGGGCGGAGGCGTCGCTGGCGCCGAAGCCGCGATAGTCGATGGCGAACACGTTGAGGCCGGTTTGATGCAGGAGCGTGAGGCTAGGCAAGGTATCTGAGAGCGAGCCTGAGCCGCTGTGCAGATAGAGAATCGTAAGGGCCGGGTGACGCGGCCCAGCGGCGGTTTGCGGAGTTGTTTCCGCGGGCACCCACCAGCCGGTAAGGTGCGGTGTGCCGGTGCTGAAGTCACCAAAGTGGACCGAGGTGAAGGGGAGGCCAGCGGCTTCCGGTGTGCGGTCGACCGTGTGGGAGGGGTGGAGGACGAGCTGCCAGACGCCTTGATAGAAGAGCAGGCAGGCGGTGAGATACGCGCAGAGGAGCGCGACTGCAAACGTAAGCGCGAGCGCCTTGCCGAGCCAGACCGGACTGACGACCTCGATTTGAGTGTTCGGGGGGGCGTTGGCGGGGCCGGAGGTGTTGCGTGGCTGGTTGCCGGATTGGGATGAATGCTGGGCCATCAACTCTCTATTGTCAGCGATGCGATCCGGTCCCGGGCACACGCAGCCGAGAAACTCCGGGCACTCGATTCAGCGTGGCCGGCCGACTTTGGCGGAAGAAGGGGTGAAGCCGAAGGTTGACTGCGAAATCGCCTCCGCCCCCCCCGGGGGGGGGTATACCTATGTTCCTTAGATTCAGGAGATTGCGGCATTTTGGCTGCACTACCCAGAATCCATTGGAGTTATGCGTAAGTATATGATTCTGCTGGATCGCTTTCCCACACGCGATTGACGCTTCGCAACCCGGCCGGGTTTTCAATGAGCTGGCCATGAGCGAACAATGAGCTAAGACACGCAGCCTGAGCCGCCCCTTCTTCTATTGTCGCGGTTGGGGTGCGGGAGTTTTGGCGTGGAAGTGGTTTGCTGTGAGTGGGTTGAAAGAAAATACTTGACAGTGGTTGGCGAGTTCGCTGGCTGGATTGAGGTTTGCTGTCCCACCCGTCCGCAAAACAACGCGTAGCGATGGGGTACCCGGCGTTCCGTGGTTTGGTACACTCAGACCCTTTTATCATTACTGATCTCGTTCGGAGCTGGCATATTCTGAGATGACGCTTGATTGGTCAGGAAGTGCTACCTCAACGTCTTTCTTGGCGCTGGGAAAAGTATGATTTCGGCCTTTCAAACGTCAGCGAGGATAACCGCCGGTAGATGCTGGAGAGAATAGAGCTGATTCAGGGCGTTGGTTTGTTTCACGACGCAAATGGCAAGCCTTACCGGTATCACAAGGCGACGATGATCTACGCCGATAATGGGCGCGGCAAGTCGACACTGGCGTCGGTTCTCAGCTCAGTCTCTTCGGCGGATGCGCCACGGATGAACTCCTGGAAGACTGTGGACGGAACTCTTCCTGTCAGGGCCGTCCTGCAATTTGGAAATGGCCACAAGGTCACATTTCAAAACAACGCTTGGACCGAAGCGCGTCCTGAGCTGCTTGTTTTTGACTCGCATTTCGTTGAGCAAAACGTGCATTCAGGAGGAGTGGTAAACACAACCCACCGTAAGAATCTGCTAGATTTCGCTTTGGGCGAATCCGCCTTAGCAGCTCGCACAGATGTCCAAAATGCGACAGAGGAAGCGGCCAAGGTAGGAGAACTCATCCTCAGCTACACGGGACAACTCTCGGGCTACCATACGGGCTTCACCCTTAAAGAGTTCGAGGAACTCCCGGAGCTAGCAGACATCGACAATTTGATTGTCGAATGTCATCGACGGATTGATGACGCGACAAACGCAGCGACTATCCAGGCAAAGCCCATTCCTATGTTTCTAACGGAACCCTTGCTTGATATCGACGCGCTGTTCTCAGGTCTCGCTCTCTCCCTGGCAGACGTTCACACTGACGCCGAGAGAGTCGTGAAAGAACATGCGGCCAAGCTGGAAAAGAGCGATGCGGAGAGATGGCTCAGCGAGGGCCAACGTTTCTCCA
>DATCBR010000085.1:0-2204 GCA_036511765.1 Acidobacteriaceae bacterium
GTGACGTTGGGCGCCTGGTGCGAGAGCACATAGAAGCGGTGCGACGACGGATCGTTGATGTAGCCGTCGGGATTTCCCTGCACGTCGATCTTCTTGATGACGGCGAAGGTCTTGGCGTCGAACATGGTGATGGGCTTGGAGGTGGCGAAGCCGTGGCCGGTCGCGTCGTCTACAGCGCCGCCGTGCCCACTGGTGCCAGCGATGTCGCCGAGCTGCGCCAGCGTATCGAGGTTATAGACGCCGATGTGGCCGGCCTGCCCGGAGCGCGCGACGTAGAGCGTGCGGTTGGCGGGGTCCGCGGTGAGGTAGTCGAAGCCGCCGTCGCCGCCGACTTTAACGGTGTTGAGGATCTTGTATGGGCCATCCTGCGCACACAGCGTGGAGGCGACGGCGAACGGCAATAGTGCGGCGAGCAGGACGGGTGCGGTCCGGCTAAAGAATTTGGTGGTCATGGAATCTCCTGTCATCTGCTGCGGCGCGTCACGGGCTATCGCTCCGGCGCGCGCAGGGGTGCAACATTGTGGCACTGGTCAGCCTAGTGGACGAATGCTTAAGGAAGTATGAACCGTTCCGGGAGAAAAAATGTGTATTGCGGCAAGGAAGAATCAGCTGCCGGATACCAGGCGCGCGGCGGCCCGGGCAGGAACCAGCAGGGTGAGCGCATCGGGTACAACTTCGATGCGCGCGGGCAGCACACCCAGCAGCTCACCGTCGGCCTCGACATAGGTTGGCGTCGGCGTGGGGGCATCCAGTGTGGGGGTATCGAGTTCGCTGCATTGGACGCTGGCCGCGTCAATCAGCTCAATAACGCTGCCGTAGGTGTGACACCGGAACCAGACCGCGGTCATAAAGCGCAGATAGCGGATGCGGCTGCGCGTCTGGATTGCGATGACGCTGAGGCTTGGCTTGTGCAGCGCGGCGCCGGGCACAAGGTTCTGCACCAGGCCGCCGAAGTTGCGGATGCGTACGGCCAGCAGTTGCGAGACCTCTGCCTCGCGCTGAGCGCCTGTCGCGCTCTCGATAAAGCTGGCGCGGAATGTTGGGAAGGTATGCGTCGCCCAGAGACGCAGCGCCTCCATCATGTAGGCTGCGTATCCAAACCGCTGCTTGAGGCTGGAGTCCAGGCGCGAGAAGAAGTGCGCGTCTACCCCGACGCCCGCGGCGACGATGAAGTAGCGCGAGCGCTCGCTTCCGGCCAGGTCTCTGCAGAAGATCTGGCCCACAGGGATCCGCACGCGCACAGCATCGAGCATCGTCTTCGCTGCCTTGGCGGAGGCAGACGGAATCCCGAGGTCGGCGGCCAGCGCATTCGCCGTGCCCATGGGGATGACGCCGAGAGCGACGTCTCGCAGGCCGACGAGACCTTGCAGTATCTCGTGCGCGGTGCCATCGCCGCCGCAGGCAAGGATGGTGTCGCAGCCCTCGCGCACCGCCTGCTGCGCCTGACCGGCTGCGCTCTCAGGGGAGTGGGTGGCTATCGTCTCTACCTCGACGCCGGCATTCCTGAGCACGGCGATGGCCTGCGCGATGCGTGCCGCGCGCTTCTGCGGCTGCTGGCCGGACGCCGGGTTGTAGATCAATGCGGCCCGCTGCATGGCACGCGGTGCTTTTGGGAAGGGAGGGGTCGCGGCGGACATCGTGCTCATTCTTACACGCATTGATGAACGCGGTCCGCTCGGGTCGCGTTACGGCTGGGAGCTTGCCGACGCGTTCGACGACGCGACGCTGATGCGGGGCGCCACCCTGGGCACGTAGTTCCTGTAGACGCTGATGTGGAAGCAGGCCTGGCGGAACTCCTCCTCGACGTCGATCTTGCCGGCGTCCATCAGCGGCTGTAGATAGAGGCGGAGCCAGGCGATCTCAGCCATCGTCAGGCCGCGCTTGGCGACATCGACGGCCTGGCCGGTAAGATGCGGCGAGGCCGTCTCGCCCTGGGCCGGCGCGGCGTTTCCGTTGGTGCGCACAAGGTGCTTTTGCACGGCGACGGTGCGCACGGCGGAGTCCACCTGCAGCGGCGCGCCGAATTTGGCGTAGAAGTCGCGGGCCATGGTGGTGAGGAATACCGCAGTCCACGGGCGCGAGTAGCGGCGGTCCTGGGGCAGGCGCTCGTCCACGCGGAGCGCGTCGCCGGCCGGCAGAGGGACAAGCTGCTTTGCCCGGCGCATCTCGGTGAGGTCTCCATCGTCCTGCACGCGGGCCACGCC
>DATCBR010000086.1:0-14192 GCA_036511765.1 Acidobacteriaceae bacterium
CCGGCAGCGCGAACTGCTCGCCGCCGAAGCCCGTGACGAACCGCCCGCCGCGAATGTCTCCACGTGCCTCCAGCCTGCGAAGAATGCCGAGCAACTCGCGCCACTTTGGCGCATTCGACTCGCGGGCCAGCACATCGCGGAAGAGCACGCCGTACCGGGCCAGCAGCATCCGCGCAAAGGATTCCATCGCGCGGTCGGTCTGTCGTGCCGCGGCGATCCGGTCCGGTTCGTGGGCCGGACGTTCGTTCAACAGCGACCAGCGCCCGGCTGTGGTTCGTCCTGCGCCTGCGCGAGCAGAACGCTTTGCGGCGATCTCCGGCGCTGCGGACTTGCGCTTCGGGTCCATCAGCGCGCGCAGTTGGTCGAAGCCATCGGCGGAAGCCAGTCCCGCAGTCGCCAGCTCCCACAGCGCATGCGCCGTCTGCTGGCGTGTGAGGCCGGTGAGCCGCTGTAGGTCCGCGGCGAAGCACGCGCCGCGCTGCGCGAGCAGTTCACGCACGCGTAAAGCATCGGTCGAGAGTGCGGACGCCAGAAGCTTTTCGTCCACGGACTGCTGCGCCAGCGCATGCGGCAGCCAATCCGCCGTCTCACGCAGGTAGAACGTGATGGGCGCGGCGTTGGTGGGCACCATACGGCGCGGCGCGGAGCCATCCCCTTCCGCCCACGCAGGATGCGGCGAGATTCGTCCCCAGCCGACTGCGCCTGAGAGGCAGAGCTGGTCCAGCCAGCGCGGATCATAGTTCGCCACGCGCGCCGGAAGCAGCGTGCGCTCCCACTCGACGGCCGGCGCCTCAAAGCCTTCAAGCTGATGCAGCGCGGCCAGCACGCCCTCCTCGCCCGCCAACTGCGTCTGCGGCGCAAGATGCTGCCAGCCCAGCAGCCAGCGCATGTAGACGTCCGGCGTTACGGGCTCAATCTGCTTGCGCGCCGTGGCCAGAGTAAGCCGATGGATGCGCTGTAGGATGCGTCGCTCGCACCACTCGATCTGATGATCCGGATTTGTAACTTCCGATGAACTCTGTTCCGTCGCGCGTGCAGCCGCAGCCGAGTACCGCACTCCCGGAATGGGCCGCTCGAATACCCCGCGCAGCAGCAGACCCTGCATCTCCATCGCGAGGAATGCCTGAAAGACCGCAGGTGGATCGAGGCGAAGCATTGCAGCGAACCCGGTGGCCGTCGCAGGACCTGTGATCTGCGCCCATCCACGCACCATCTGCTGGATGGCATCCTCTTTTGTAACCCGATCTGTTACCTGCTCGGCGCTCCGAGACCCAATGGCAGCGACATGCTCCATTCTCTCCGTGGCAACCCAGCACGGCGCGCCATTCAAGTCGACAACACTTGCGCGTCCGCCCTGTTCCAGCCGCGTGAAGAACACAGGCCAGTGCCGCGTATCGCCATTTGCGGTCTCAAGATACGCAGCCGGCAGCGCCACCAGCGCGTGCAGCAGGTCGTGCAGCTCATGCTCGTCGCGGATGTCCGGGAAGACCTCGCGCCGCACCTGGTCGATCGCCGATTGGTCTAACCTGCCCGCGCCATCGACCACTGAATCCGGCAGCGCGCGCCGCAAACTCACCGCGCGTGTGCGCCGCTCTTCGAGGCCGGCCTCATCGAGGAATGCATATGGGTTCGCGTTGATCAGCCCATGCGAGAACCGCGACGGCACGGGCGTATCCACAGCCAGGCAGCGGATGGCGCCGGAAGCGATGCCGCGCAGCACCTGCTGCAGCCCTTCGAGGTCCATCGCCTCCTGCAGCACATCCTGCATCACCTCGTTGACCAGCGGATGGTCCGGGATTTCGATGTTGCCCTCAATGTTTTCAAAGCACGCCGCCGCCTGCGGAAAGACGCTGGCCAGCAGGTCTTCCGAGCGCGTGCGCTGGATCTGCGGAGGAATGCGCTTGCCCTTCGACATGCGCAGCAGTTGCAGGGAGCGGCCCGCCGCCCACCGCCAGCGGGTCTTGAAGACCGGCGCAGCCAGGGATGCCTGTTCCAGCAGTTCGCGCGCAGTGTGTTCGGTGAGGAACTGAAATACGTCCGAGAGCGGAAAGCTGTGCTGCTCGGCGAGGCAGATGTTGATGCCGTTGTCCGTGGCTGCTGCCTGGAGCTCGAAATTGAAGCCGCGGCAGAATCGCTTCCGCAGTGCCAGTCCCCAGGCCTTGTTGATGCGGCCGCCAAAGGGCGCGTGCAGGATCAGCTGCATTCCGCCGCCCTCATCGAAGAAGCGCTCGGCGATGATGGTCGTCTTTGTCGGAACCGCTCCCAGCACTGCGCGGCCCGCGACGATGTACGCGATCAACTGCCGCGCAGCGGATACGCACACCCCGCACTCGGCGGTAAGCCAATCGACGCACTCAGCAGTTTCCGGATGGTTCGTCGCCAGCTCCGGTGGGCCGACGTTCGCGACGCGCGCGGCGATCTCTTCGCGCAGCTCCGTCACACCATCGGAGAGGATGGACGTCCGCTGCGGCGCCTCGCCGAACCAGAAGGGAAGCGTGGGCGGCGCGCCATGTGCATCCTCCACCAGCACGCGGCCCGCGGCCTCCACACGCTGGATACGCCAGCTTGCGTTGCCCAGTTGGATCACGTCGCCGGGACCCGAATCCACAGCGAAATGTTCATCCAGCGTGGCAATCTGTAACCCTTCCGGTTGCAGAATGACGGAATACAGCGCCGCATCCGGAATGGCCCCGCCATTCGAGATCGCGATCGAGCGCGATCCGCGCCGCGGATGCAGCCGTCCGTGCAAGCCATCACGCAACAGATACGCCCCATAGCGACCGCGCGAGGACTCGATACCCTCGCTCAATAGTGTGACAACGCGATCGAACAGCTCCCGCGGGAGATTGCGGTACGGATGCGCGCGCGTCAGCATGGCGAAGAGGTCATCTTCCTGCCACGGTTCAGCGCCCACGCAGGCGACGATCTGCTGCATCAGCACATCGATCGGCTGCGGCGGAATCTCGAGCAGGTCCAGCTCGCCGGCGCGCATCTTGCGAATCAGCGCGGCCTGCTCCAGCAGATCGTCAACCGTAGTCGCGAAGAGCCGGCCCTTCGGAATCGCTCCGCGCCAGTGTCCCGCGCGCCCGACTCGCTGCATGGCCACGGCCACCGCGCGCGTAGAGGCGATCTGACACACCAGATCGACCGACCCAATGTCGATGCCCAGCTCCAGCGATGCCGTCGCCACCAGAATCCGCACCTCGCCATTCTTCAGCCGCTGTTCTGCGTCCAGGCGCAGTTCGCGCGAAAGTGAGCCATGATGCGCGGCCACGCAGTCAGGCCCCAGCTGCTCTTCCAGCCGTTCCGACAGCGCCGAGGCAATGCGTTCGACAAAGCTGCGCGTGTTCACGAACACCAGCGTCGAACGATGCGTCAGTGCATAGGCCGCCAGCTTGTCATAGATGTCCCGCCAGATGGCGCTGCTGACCACGGAGCCCAGCTCATCGGCGGGAATCTCGATGGCCAGATCCAGCGTGCGCCGCTGGCCCACCTGCACGATCGTGGCCGGCCTGCGCGCGCGATTCGCGCCGGTGAGGAACTCGCCAACCAGTTCAATCGGGTTCTGCGTGGCGGAGAGGCCAATACGCTGCGGCGGCCCGGCGCGGCCCGCAAGAAAATCTCCCGGCGAGAGCCGGTTCTCCCCGCAGACCAGCGCATCCAGCCGTTCGAGGGTCAATGCCAGGTGCGCGCCGCGCTTGTCATCGGCCACTGCATGGATCTCGTCGACGATCAGGGTCCGCACATGCCGCAGATGTTCGCGCGACCGCGCCGCCGTCAGCAGCAGGTACAGCGACTCCGGTGTCGTGACCAGGATATGTGGCGGGTTGCGCAGCATTCGCGCCCGCTCTGCGGGCAGCGTGTCGCCCGTGCGCACGCCCGTGCGGATTGGCGGGCAGAGATACCCGCGTGCGGCTGCCAGTTGCTGGATCTCGGCCAGCGGCCCGTCGAGGTTCTTCTGCACGTCGTTCGACAGCGCCTTCAGCGGCGAGACATAGACCACATGCGTCGCCGGCGCCAGCGCGCCCTCGATCGCCAGCCGCAACAGCTTGTCGATCGCCACCAGAAACGCGGCCAGCGTCTTTCCCGATCCGGTCGGCGCGGAGATCAGCGTCGTCTCATCGCGCAGAATCGCCGGCCAGCCTTCGATCTGCGGCTCCGTCGCCGAGCCAAAGCGCGTGAGGAACCACTCCCGCACCACAGGATGCGCCCATGCCAACGGCGCTGCGGCTGCATCGCAGAAGTGCGGCGGTTCGATTGTGGAAAGTGTCCCGTCTGCGGCAGCCATACGCGATTGTAGCGCGCGGCTTCGTGCTTTGTTCGCTTCGCATCTACGCTGTGCAGTGTGGATCCAGACGGCGGTGAGAGAGATCGGTCAGAGCCTTGCTATTTGATCTCTGCGTCGTCCAGCCGGGTGGTCAGGGCTATCACGCAAGGCGTCATCACCACGGCAATAAATACCAGTCCCATTAGAAACTCTCGCATCAGAAGACCTCCTTCGGTCCGGGCTCTCGGTCGACTTACATTCTCTACCGATGGGAATCTGCTGGACGAGTCCCACGCAATCCAATTCGCCAAGGCCGAATCCGAACCGTTATCGACACCTTGTATTCCGCTGCCTGTCCTCTGCTTGGTAGGATGCGTACGCGGTGCGCAGGGCAAAAATGAGATTGCTTGCAGACGCGAAAAAGCCGCCCGGCAACAGGGCGGCCTTTTCTTTAGGGAGAATAGTTCCAACGGAGGCAAAGCCATCAGAACTTTCTGGGTGCATACTATGTTTGGCTAAAACCGGTGTCAAGGCCAAAACTTTGGCCTTGCAAACCACTGAAAACAAGCAACAATTTCGCCAAGCAAATCCGGCGTGATTTCGTGTTCTATTCGCTTCAATGCAGTTGATGCCACTTCAAACATAAGTAACCGAAGAGGTTATCTGCGCAATGCACCAGGACGTGTGCAACCCAGTTACCCGCGAAAAACGCCTGCCGCACTCCATGGCTTCTGCTAACCCACTAGCCACTGTTTCTCCGTCACTAGCCGTTACTTTTTAGGAGCCTTGTACGTACTCTGCACGGTCGCACCGATACCCTGTAGGACCTCTTTGACCTCCTGGGCATGGGCGCCGGTGGGCGCAAGCTCCAGATACTTCTGGTACGCCTCCACGCATCCCGGCGGTGCGGTGATCTTGTTGGTCTTGGGATCAACGGTGGCCTTCTGGATCAGCGCCTGGCCTTCGATGTAATAAGCGTCCGCCTTCGCGGGGTCCGCTGTTACTGCCTTTTGCGCGGCTGCAGCAGCGTCGTCCATCGCGTTGGCATTGAACAACGTGGCTGCCTCGTTGTAGTAGTACATCCCAGCCTGGTGAGGGTCGGCCTTGGCGGCAGCCTCATAGGCATCGGTGGCCTCTTTCGTCTTGCCGATTCTGCCGTAAGCCTGGCCCAGCTGGTTGTCAGCGGTAGCAATGTATTGCGGATTCGGCTTTGCTGCAGCTGTGCTCAGGGTCAGCGCCTTTTGGAAGGACGTGATCGCGGCACCGTACTTATCTGCAAGCGTGGGATCGGTCTTGTTCGCCTTTTCGGCTGCGGCGGCCGCACCCAGTTGCGCATCTCCCAACGTCTGCCACAGCACTGGCTGGTCAGGCATGCTGCCCGTTGCGTCGGTCATGGACTTGATGGCGACGTCGTAGTTGCCGTCGGTCGTATCCTTTCGCGCCTGCACCAGCATCGCGTTCAGGTTCGCGATCTTGGCGTTGGCGGATGTTACGGTCGCGTTCTTCTTCTTGAACTCCTCTAACTGTTGCTTCTCTTCAGGCGACATCTTGTCGAGGTACGCCTTGCGGGTCATATCGAAGTCGATGGTCAGGTTTTCGCCGTTGCCGATGTTTACCGGCATAAAGTCGACGTGGTTCGCGCCCTGGAACGCCACCGCTGTATACTCGCCCGGCTTGATGGAGCCTTTGTAGTCGCCGTTCGCATCGATCGGAAACGTGTACTCGAACTTCGCGTCCGGGCCGCTGGGGTTGCTGTCCTTAGTCAGCTTCACCGTGCCGTTGCTCAGCGGCACACCTACCGGACTGGTCACCTTGCCGTGGATCGTCGCCGTTCCCATCGTGGACGGCGCCCCTGCTCCCTGCGCCATCGTCCTTGCAGGTGCAACCGCCATCGAAATCGCAAAAACGCCCGCCGCCATTGCGGCCTTCAACTGTCCGGATGTCGTCATCTCATTCCCCCCAAAAACTCGCTCGCGTTCTCTCTATGTACGAGCGACGCGGCCCTCAGGCCGCTCTCTTCGCCATGAAAACCGATCCAGCGACGGCATCCATAACGTTACATGCAAGCCGTCACTCAGTTCAACACCCGCGCCGCCTTCAGGTTGCGGCCCGCGGCGGGGTTCAACCCTCCTCAACGCCGGCATCGAGGTCCACCAGGCTCGGACCGGTCTCTTTGCCTGTCTTTTCCCCCGCCGCCTCCAGCAACTCCCGAGCAGCGCTCTCGTCCTCCGCCCGCACCTCCAGTTGCACGTCAAAGGCGGCCTGGATCAGCTGGTTCGCATTCTCTCCGGTCAATTCCCCATCAATCCCCGCCGATTCCAGCATTCCCTTTGCGATCTGCGCCTCCACCGGGCTTTCAAATCGCGCCACTTCCACCATCTTCCCCAATTGCTCCTGGTCCTGACCTTCTTCCGATTGCATGCATTTCTCCTTTACTTCTCTTCGATGCTCTGCAGCTCAAAGGTGAGCGTCCCCCAGAACAGCCGCGCCTGAATCTGTACCGGGATATGCCGCGCATCGTCCGTATACCAGACCCAGATCTTCCCCCGGTTCTTCACCACGCCCTCGGCCGCCGTTGGCTCCACGCGAATCGTCTGGAAGGTTCCCGCCGGCGTCTTGATCTCTTCGCGCGCCTCGGGCTTCATCGTTACCGTGACCGTGCGCATCGAGTCTGCCAGCGGAAAACCGAAGTCCTGTCCCGGCGTCAGCTTCTGCGAGGCTGTATAGAAGATAGCGGATAGCGAATCGGTCACACACGCGGGAACGTTCGCCGTCAGCGTCTTCTGCGTGTTCTTTACCAGGTTCTTCTCCAGCAGGGTCTGCTTGCCCAGGCGGTAATCGAAGGTCAGGTCGTCCGTCATCTTCCTGCGGCCCTCCTGCGTCTGCTTGGAGAAGCCGCCGGAGCAGCCAGTCACCGTATCCATCGACGACTGGAACCGGTCCACCACCGGGAACAGCATATTCACCGCTCCGACCGTATCCCCCGTCGCGGTGATGCGAAGCTGGTCGCCGTCGCGGTCCAGGTGGAATACGGCCATGCCCCCCGTAAACACCCGCCAGTCCACGGCGAACGTCAACGTCTCATGAGCAGGGAACTGGTAACCCGGAGCCGGTGGTTGCAGCGTGGGAATCACTACAGGAGGCGCCGTCGCAGGCTTCGCGCCGATACCCAAGATCTGCGCGCTGGCAGGCAGCGCTGTCGCGGCACACAATGTGGCCGATGCAAACCAGACAAATCGCCGGAAACCGAGCAACAGAATTTCCCCAGAAGTTCTTGAGATGTTGCGGTGCCGACGTTCCGCCGCACCGGCATGCGCCGGCAAAAACTTAGTGCTTCAGTACCGCAAGCTTCAGCGCCAGGGCCAGATAGATCGCTGCCGCCCCCATCAGAGCATTGTACTCGCGGTGCTTTCGGTACAGCTGCCAGGAGAACGCGCCTCGTTCGGTTTCCGACGCGACGCCGGACCTTGCCGGAGTCAGCCTCGGCAGCAGGCGGGGCACGCGCCTGGCATATTCGTCGAAACCCGCGAAGTGTTCCCGCAGCCAGGCCTCTTCACTCTGGATCGTCGGCACATAAATCGCCGCGAACAATACCACCAGCGCCGCCAGCACAACCCAACTCGCAGCAGCCGCCGCAAACCCGCCCGCGATCAGCATCGACCCCAGATAGAGCGGGTTGCGCGTGTATACATACGGGCCGGTCGTCGTCAGCTCAGCGTTCTTCTTCACATAGCCCGCCGCATACCCACGCAGCCAGAGACCTGTCGCGACCAACGCCACGCTCGCAGCCATCGATCGCAGCCCTGGATTCGCCAGCCACAGAAACACCGCCGCGAACGCGAACCCCATCGGCACCCGTATGCGCCGCGCGATCCTCTGCCAACCTGTCTTCCCGCTCAAACCCGTACCAGCCTCTGTCTCAATCCTCTCACCCAACTATCCCAGCATCTCTCTCGCTGCCTCAACCACCTCTTCCACGGTGATCTTCAGCATTCCCGCCTCCACCTCATGGCGGCGCTTGTGGCTGGTCACACTCTCGGCATCGCGCAGCACGCGCGAGCGCGTTCCATACGGCCCATTGCGCGCCGGGTCTGTCGGCCCGTAGATCCCGACCACCGGCCGCTCCAGCGCAGCCGCCAGATGCAGCGGGCCGGTGTCTCCGCCAACCACCACCGCTGCCCGTCGAGTGAGCGCGATCAACTGCCCCACGCTGCAAGGCGCGGTGCGCGCAAAACCTTGGCTCGCCTTCACCACGTCATCGGCCTCGCGCGAACCGCTGCCCGATGCATTCACCACAGTCCTGACGCCCGCAACTCGTCCCAGCTCTGCGGCTGCCCGCCCAAGCCTCTCCGCCGGCCATACCTTGGAGCCCCATCCACCGCCCGGCGAGATCAGCACGAAGCGTTCCTGACCGACCGTCTCATCGGCCCACTGTTCCGCCCGCTCATTCATCGGCAGCGTCACGCGTGCCGGCGCCAGGGTTTCGCCTGCGGCCCCGCCCAGCAGCTCGCATCCCTGCTCAACCACATGCGCTGCCCCCACATCGATCTTCTTTCCGTACCAGTGCCGCGCCATGCGCTCGCGCGGGTCCGCAGCTCCCGCGTACGACTTCGCGCGCGCAAAACCTCCCACCACCGCCGACTTCAGCGCGCCCTGCATGTCCACGCACAGGTCGAACCGCTCCGCCCGCAGCGTCCGCCGCAGCGCAAGTATCTCAGAGACCGTCCCGCTCGCCAGCGGCCTCTTGCTCCACGCCCCCGCCGGCACGCTGTACCAGCGATCCACCAGCCCCTGCCGCGCAATCGCGCCGCCCGCCACCACCACGCCTTGCGTCAGGTCCTGCGGGTCGCCGGAGATCTGTAGCAGGTCGCTCCAGCGCGGCTCAATCGCCCAGCCGATAAACCATCTCGGGTGCCGCTCACGCAGCGCCGCCACTGCCGGCATCGCGTGCAGCACATCCCCCATGGCCCCGATGCGGACGATCAGCACCTTCACTTGAGCCCCGCCTCCAGGTCCCGCATCACTCCATCTTCGTCGATCAGGCGCGCGTCCAGCCTCGCGACAGCAAGTGGCCCGCGCGATTCAAGCCGCTCCTGCATCGCCGCCGACAACTTCACCGCGTCCTTCTCCGTCGCGACAAAGCCGCACGCTCCCGAGCGATCGCACGCTGCGACCAGCTTGTCCATATCTTCTATGGTGTATCGGTGGTGATCGGAAAAAGTCATCGTCTCGACAACATCGACATTCGCTGTCCGCAGGTCGCGCAGAAAATCCTCCGGTCGCGCGATGGCGCAGAATGCGAGATGCTTGTCCTGATTTCCAATCCCGGCATCGGACACCAGAGACTCATTCACTGCCAAACCAAGCGTCCGGCGCACAGTCCAGATCGCGACGGATGCTGGCAGGAACTCCCGCAATCGCGGCAACACGCGCTCACGCTCTTCTTCCCGGACAACAAGAACATGCGCCCGCCGTAACTCGCGTAGCGGCTTTCGCAGATTCCCCGCTGGCAGCAGCGCGTCATCCAGGTCAGGCTCGGTCACCAGAACCACATCCACCGCGCGGGCCAGTTGGCCATGCTGAAATCCATCGTCCAGCAGATGAAGCCCTTGTGTCCCAATGCCAACGGCCTCAGCGCGAACTCCCGCATCGAACCGCCGCGCGCCAACCCACACCGGCACACCTGTCCTCCGCGCGATCAGCACCGGCTCATCACCGTATCTCTCCGCCGCCGACTCTGCATCCGGCTGCACGCATTCCACTCCAGAGCCGTTGCGCCCATGTCCGCGCGAAAGCACATCGACATTCCATCCGCGCGCGCTCAACAACTCCGCGAGGGCGATCACCACCGGAGTCTTTCCCGCGCCGCCCGCCGAAAGGCTTCCCACGCTTACCACTGGCCATTTGAGTCGCCGCGTCTTCAAGACTCCTGCTGCGCGCAGACCATCCTTCACCGCCAGCCCCGCGGCATACAGCGGCACCAGCGGCCACGCCCATGGCCGTCGCGCACTCACCGCGCAGCCTCCGGCGTGGCTATCGCTGCCGCGCGATCATCCGCTCCCACCAATTCAAATAACGCCTCAACTGCCCGCCCAGTTGCCCCCTGCTGCTGCTCGAAGACTCGCCGCCCGCGCTCTCCCATCGCTTTCGCTGCCTCCGGGTCCGCCAGCAACTCAGTCAGCGCACGCTCGAGGTCGGCGTCATCCTGCACGATGCGGATTCCGCCCGCCGCCCGCATCTTGGCAACGATGTCGCGGAAGTTCTCATACGACGGCCCCATCACCACTGGCACGCCAAACCGCGCCGGCTCCAGCGGATTATGCCCACCACGCGTCACGAGCGAGCCACCCACAAACGCCACATCCGCTACGCCATACGCTGCGGCGAGGTCGCCGATCGTATCCAGCAGTACGAGGTCGACCGGGGACATCATCGCCTCTCCGGCTCTCCATGCGCTTGCCTTGCAATATGGCATGGCGGAAACAAATGTCTCAACATATCCAAAGCGTTCGGGGTGCCGCGGAGCAAGCACGAGAAGCGCCGAGCCGCCACCGTAAGAAGATTGCGTCCATGCTCGAAGAATTGGCTTCTCCTCGTCTTCGGTGCGGCCATCCGGAACGGAGTTTCCCTCTGAAGTGCTCCCCACCACGACAATCGGCCGCCCTGCTGCTGCCTCACGAACCAGATCGGCAATCTTGCTCTGCTTCGGCTCCGCCGCGTCGTATTTCAGGTTCCCCACAGCCCGCACTGCACCCGCATTCGCACCCATCGTCACCAGCCGCCGCGCGTCCTCTTCGCTTTGCGTCAGGAACAAATCAACCCTGCGCAGCAGCCGCCCCCAGACGCTCCGCACGCGCATTCCCCGCGCAAAGCTGCGGTCGCTCACCCGCGCATTCACCACGGCTACCGGAACTCCCGCCCTCCCGCACTCCACCAGCATGCGCGGCCACAGTTCGCTCTCCATTAACACCAGCATTCTCGGCTTCAACGCCCGCAGATATGCCCGCACCGCCCACGCAAAGTCCAGCGGATAGTAGAAGACCCGTCCGGCCCCGTTCGCGGCGCCAGCATCTTTTCCGCCCGCAAACCTCTGCCGTGCTAACGCCTGCCCGGTCGCCGTCGTCGTAGAGACAACGATGCGCCATCCATCTCCCAGCACGCGCTCCAACTCCGCCACCAGCCGCACCGCGGCCAGCACCTCGCCAACGCTTACCGTGTGCACCCACACCACCTGCCGCCCGGCCACTGCCGCGCGCAGCTCCCGGGGCACCCGGCCCAGCCGCGCCGCCAGGCTCCGTCCGGCCCCGCCGCGCGCCATCCGCCAAAGCCAGTACGGCGATCCCAGCGTCAGCACGCACGCCAGCAGCAGGCTGTACAGCGCCATCGTCACCCACTCAAGCACTTTGCGAAACTCCCTCGCTTTACCACCGTATCAGCGAAGAGGATAATCTTGCCTTGCATGTTCCGCACTCGACATAGCCGCGCCCCGCGTACCCGGCTCGTTGCCCGCTCCTCAGCCGCGATCATCCTGCTTCTGCTCTTCGCCGCTCCGCTCGCGTACGCTGCCAACAAGTCCGCGCCGCCGGCAAAGCCCGCCGCCGAATATCCCGCGCACGACACTCACCCCGATGAGCAGGTCACCGTCGCCGCAGACCCATGTCTCGATCCGAAGGACTGCCCCTTCTTTCGCGTCTCTTACCTGCAGCACGGCTTCCTGCCCGTGCGCGTCATCTTCACCAACGACTCCGACCACGCCATCGCGCTCGACGACGCGCGCATCCAGTTCATCTCCGCCGCCAATGACAAAGTCCAGGCGGCCACCGACGACGACCTGAACCGCCGCGTCTTCAATCTGCGCGATACCAAACCCACGCACATCCCCATGGTGCCAATCCCCATTTACCACACCCCGGTCGACAAGAAGATCACCGACGACGGCAACGACTTCGGCTTCTCCGGCACCATCGTCAAGGCGCACTCCACGCTCGCCGGCTATCTCTTCTATGACATCCAGGGCGTCGACCGCCCGCTCAAGGGTGCCGAGCTCTACGTCAAGATGGTCCACACCCTCGACGACGACAGGAAAGACCTCTTCTCCTTCTCCGTTCCATTCGACAAGTGGCTCGCCGCCAATTCCGGCGCCGCAAAACAATAGTTATGTTCGCGCGCACCGCTGTCTTCATTCTGCTGATCCTGTCAGATGGACCCACCGTAGCCCATTGTCAGATCAAAGCAACGCCTATCTCCTCTCGCTCGCCCGCACAGACCTTTCCTCGAATCTCGGGCATGGCAGATGTAGTGCCGCAAATGCATATCAATCAGCTTCTGGCTGAACGAGAGAATCAAGATCGAGCGCAGCGGCTTGATTGCCTGAGAACACACCCGCCTGGAATGAAATCCTCGTTCTCTGAATCCATACATGTTGCCTATCTCTCAAAAAGATTCCTTAGCATAGAGGTCTCGGCTTCCTGGGACGGATGCGCAGCCTACCCGAATCTCGACATCTCGAAGCCACTTACCATCAATCTGACCACGGGAGCGCAGATCGATTGGGACAGCTTTTTTAGCGCGCCGTTGGTGGAGAAGTACCTTCGTCGTGCCAGTCTTGATCGGGATTGCGCACAAATCATCAACCGCCCCGAGACTCAATTCAGTTTCTGGCTGGATGGAAAAGCTCGCCGCCTAATGGTCAAGCCTGACCTGCCCCATGTCACAGCCGCATGCGCGACTCTCACCGGAATTCCGTTTTCTGAATTGCGAGGATTGGTGAAAGATTCCGCTGACATGAACGACTTGCTAAGGTACTCGGCTGCAGGTAATTAGCCGGTTGCGTTACAGCATCTTCGCGCCCGTCAGCCGCTCGCACTCGCTCCACAGCCGTGCCGCTGCCTGTTCGTCTCGCGCCTGCTCCGCGATCCTCGCCACCCCCGCGTCGCCGCCGCGCATCTCCTCAAATCCCTGCGGGCCATAGTAGCCGCCGCTCTCTGCCTCAGGCGCGGTCGCGGCAAACAGCGTTGGCAACGCCCCACCCGCCGCAGTGTTGAGGAACGTCCGGATCGCCACGCCCAGGCCACGGCGCACCAGCCGCTCCATCCCCTGATGCTCCGCACGCAGGAACAGCGGAGTCTGGGCCACTCCCGGATGCGCCGCCACGCTCATCACCCGCGAGCCCGCCGCGCGCAACCTGCGGTCCAACTCCAGCGCGAACATCAGGTCCCCGAGCTTGGACTGCCGGTACGCGGCCATCGCATCGTAGTGTCTCTCCGACTGCAAATCCCCGAAGTCGATCCTTCCGCGCTTATGAGCGATTGACGCAATCGTCACCACACGCGGAGCCAAGCCACTCCGCACCGCCGCTCGCTCCAGCGCCGGCATCAATAGCGCAGTCAGCGCAAAGTGCCCCAGCACATTCACGCCAAACTGCATCTCGAACCCATCCGCCGTCAACTCACGTGTCCTCGGCGCCATCACGCCCGCATTGTTGATCAGCAGGTCCAGGCCCTCGCCGCGCGCCAGCTCCGCCTCTACAACCGCCCGCACATGCTCCAGCGCCGCCAGATCCAACAGAACTAGCTCCACCTTCGCGCCAGGCGCCTCCGCGCGAATCGTCGCCACCGCGGCCTCGCCCCGCGCGCGATCCCTCGCTCCCAGCAGCACATGCGCGCCTTTTCGCGCCAGCTCCAGCGCTGCATAGAAGCCGATCCCGCTGTTCGCGCCCGTCACCAGCGCGCGTCGTCCCGCAAGGCTCGGAATCCGCGCGACACTCCAGCCCTTCCCCACCGCACTTCGCCCCAACCCAGCCCCCATTCAGAATCGCCGCACGTCCCGGTAGAACACGCAATGCGTCTCCAGATACCACGACGCCACAAACATTACCGCCATCACCCCCGCCGCCCACAGAAACATCTGCACCGGCAGCGTCCGC
>DATCBR010000087.1:0-5686 GCA_036511765.1 Acidobacteriaceae bacterium
ATCAGCGCGAACGCGTCTTTGCGCGCAGGCACGGCGGGCGCTGAGAGTTTTTCTTTCCCAGTCACGACGATCCGCTCCATGAATGGGCACCCGGCTGATTCCTGCGGGATTCTTCCGGCTGCGCTATGCTGGTTGGCACGCTGTCCTGGAGGAAATTGCCATGCGCTCTATCGCCGCCGTCGCTGCCGTCACGCTTACTGCTCTCACCGTGGGAGCCGCCTTTCACGCTGTCGCCGCGCATGCGCAGGGTACGATGAAGAAGGGTGTGCTGACCGTGCCGATCAAGAAGTCCGATGGCTCGGCTGCGGGCACGGCGACCTTCAAGGAGTCGAAGGACGGCAAGCAGCTTTCGATCACGGTAAAGCTGCATGATGTTCCCTTTGGCGAGCATGCCGTGCATGTCCACGCGAACCCCGTGTGCGACGCGCCGGACTTCAAGGGAGCGGGTGGACACTTCAACCCGGACACCAAGCAGCACGGCATGGACAACGCCATGGGCCATCACGCCGGCGACATGCCGAAGAACATCTCCGTCGGCGAGAACCACATGGGCGAGATCACGTACAAAGTGGACTACCTGACGCTGGCGCCGGGCGCGGCGAACTCCGTGCTGGGCCACTCGATCATGGTGCATGAGAAGGCCGACGACATGAAGACCGACCCGACGGGCAACGCCGGCAACCGCATCGCCTGCGGTTTGATTACAGTGCAGTAGGTATCGAACCTCGAACTGAACCCTTATGCGCCGCTTTGCGTAACTGACAAATTATGAGCCTTCCAGTTGCAGCGCTTTTCCTGGCCCTCTTCGCCTCTGTCGCGGTCGCGCAGCCTGCACCCGCCGACCAGCCCGCAGCTTCCGCTTCGAGCCCTAAAGCCTTCGACGTTGCTACGGTGAAGCCATCGCCGCCGCTGGACATGGGGAAGCTGCAGGCGCAGGTGCGTGCCGGGCAGATGCCCAACTTCGGTGCGCATCTCGACGGTCTGCGCGCGGAATACACCTACATGTCGCTGCATGACCTTGTCGTCTACGCCTATGGCGTGAAGCCGTATCAGGTCGTCGCGCCGGACTGGATGAATACCGCGCGGTTCGACATCGTAGCGCGGCTGCCCGAAGGCTCCACCAAGGACGATGCGCCGGCGATGCTGCGCGCGCTGCTGGAGGACCGCTTCAAGCTCACGGCGCATACGGAGGACAAGGACCAGCCGGTCTACGCGCTGATTGTCGGCAAGGATGGCCCGAAGCTGAAGGACTCGCCCGCCAACCCGCCGCTGGACCTGAGCGCGCCGTTGAAGCCCGGTGAGACCAAGCAGGACCTTCCGGATGGCCCGGCGATTATCTCCGGCAACCCGGCGCAGGGACAGGCCACGGTGAACATGGGCGAGCGCGGCGTCTTCCTGGAGAAGATCGACGCACAGTCGCAGAGCATCGATATCGACGGCAAAGGGGTGGCGATTGTCGGCTTCATCGACATGTTGAACCAGGTGATGCAGTTGGGCGGGCCAGGCAACAGGGTGGTGATTGACCGCACAGGCCTGAAAGGACACTACGAGGTTGCGCTACAGCTCTCGCTCGCGGACATCATGGCGGCGATGCGCCGGTCCGGCGTGGACATACCGAACGGCGGACAGGGCGGAGGGGCAGGCGGAGGCGTGGCTGCGGCGCCCATGGGCGGCGGCGGTGCGGGAGAGGCCTCGGACCCCGGCGGCGGAGGCGGCTCTACCGTCACTTCGTCGGTAGAAAAGCTGGGGCTGAAGCTTGAGTCGTCGCGCGCGCCGGTGCAGCAACTGATCGTGGACCACGCGGAGAAGACGCCGACGGAGAATTAGACCAGCCGACGTGGTAGCCTTCTCACGATCAGAGGAGCGGCAGTCATGAAGAGCATCTGCAGACTGTGCATGTTGCTGACAGCGGTCAGTTGCATCAGCGGCAGTATCCGTGCACAGACCGACGCGGCTGGGGCGAGCCCCGCGTACCAACCGACGATGACCTTCGATGTGGCGTCGGTGCGGGTTAGTTCGCAGGACCCGAACCAGCCGCACGCGGTTGGAGGATCATTCCAAGCCAATTCGGCGAGCCTGCGTCTCGAAAATGTGCAGATGTATTACATGGTGACGATGGCGTATGGCATCCATCTTTACCAGGTACAAGGCCTGCCAGACTGGGGTTGGACATCCTTCAACATACAGGCAAAATCGGATAGCGCGGCCGATGATCGGCTCGCAAAACTGGACAAGGGAAGCGTGACGCTGGAGCAGCAGCATATGCTGCAGGCGTTGCTCGCGGATCGCTTCAAGCTCAAAGCGCACTGGGAGACGCGCGAGGGTGATGTTTTCAACCTTGTGATCGCGAAGGACGGATCGAAGATGTTGCCAGCGGGCTCGCTGCAGCCTACCAAGACGGAACGCGAATGGATGAGCGACAGCAATTTCAAGGAGCGCCCGCTTCACCAGGAGAACGACGGAAAAGGCTATGACTTCGTCGGGCATTCATGCTTCATCGGTGATTTAGTGCAAATGCTCGGTGGGCAGTTCGGCAAGCCGGTCATCAACAAGACCGGCCTGACGGGGAGCTACGACTTCGTGGTGAAGTATCGCGGTCGGTTCGATAGCGACCGCCAGCCTGACGATAACGATCCTATGCTGCCGCTGGACTCCGCCATCCAGAACGATTTGGGACTCAAGGTTGAGCGGGCCAAGGGGCCGATCCGGGTGCTGGTGATCGACCATATCGAGAAGCCCACGGAAAATTAGCCGGAACCGTCCAGGCACCGCCTGCGTACTGGCATTCCATGAGCGTTCTGCAAATGGCGATGCCGGTGGCCGGGTTCCTGCCCGAGCGCCCGCGCAGCGAGCACGGCGCCGGGGCTGAACGGCGAAGAGGCAAGACACAGGCGGGCGATACGGTGATGCGGCGGGAGCCGGGCCGGACGACCCCCTCGCGCGATACACTTCTGCCACCGGCCACAGCCCCGATTTCCACCCCCGCCCGGAGCGCCGGGCGAGCCAATACGCCGGGCCGGAATGAGGCGATGTTGCAGCGCACGGCGGAACAGCAAGCCGCGGAAGAGACGCTCGGCCGGCTGGTGCGGCAGTGCATGGCGGGCGACCAGCACGCGTGGCAGCAACTGGTGACGGCGCAGCATCGGCGCATCTACGCCATCTGCTACCGCTTTACCGGGTCAGCCTCCGACGCGGAAGACCTGACGCAGGAGGTCTTCCTCAAGCTCTACCGCAACCTTGCCAGCTTTGACACACACAAGGGCAGCTTCCAGACCTGGATCATCACGCTGGCGCGCAACCTGCTGGTCGACCACTTCCGCCGCACACGCCAGGACCGTGTGACCGATTCGCTGGACATCAGCTTCGACGGTGATCCGGCCAGCCCAACGATGGCCGATCGCCTGACCGATGGGCGGGCCTCGCAGGAGACGCATGTCGCCGGGCTGGAGCTGCGGGCCAGGATTCAGCAGGCGTTAAGCCAGCTCTCGCCGGAATTGCGGGAGGCCGTGGTATTTCGCGATCTGGAAGATATGGACTACAAGGAGATAGCGCAGGTGCTGCGCATTCCTGAGGGAACGGTGAAGAGCCGGATCAGCCGCGGTCGTGGGGAACTGGCAAGGATTTTGCAGCGTATAGAAGGGCAGGTGGTTTAAGTGACGGATGTTCGCCAATTCGGAGACCGCGGGACGCGCAGCTTTGACTGCGCACGCTGCGAGGCCATGCTGGCCGATGCGGTGGATGGCGCGCTTTCGGTCGAGGAGCAGCAGTTCTTCGACGCGCACATCGGCGAGTGCAGGCCATGCGAACAGTTGCTGGCTGAGGCCGGTCGAGGCGCAGCGTGGCTGGAGATGCTGCGCACACCTGCGCCTGAGCCGCCGCCGGCGCTGCTCGAAAAGATTCTGGCGCAGACAGCGGGCGCGCATGCCATGCTGCATCCCGTTTCACTCGCCGATCCTGCGCCTGCCATGGCGCCGGGCTATGGGAATGTCGTTCCCTTCCCGCGCCGAGCGGCGGCGGCTGTGTTCTCGAGCACCTTTGGCCGCATCGTATTTGAGCCGCGTCTGGCGATGACTGCCGCGATGGCGTTCCTCTCCATTGCGTTGACGATGGACCTGATGGGTGTGAACCCAATGGACCTGCGTGCCCGCGACCTTAGCCCTTCCGGCGTGCACCGCGCCTTTGCCCAGATGGATGCCCGCGTGGTGCAGTATTACGAAGGTCTGCGCGTGGTCTATGAGCTGGAGTCGCGCGTGCACGACTTCCAGAACGTTCAGGACAACGCACAAGACGCGGCCCATGATGCCGCGCCGGCGCAGAACCAGAGTCAGGCACCTGCTGCTGTGACGGATCCTGCCCAGCCCTCTGGCGAGAATCCTGCAGACCAGACAGATGAGCCCGCACAACAGAATCAGAACAAGGTTGAGCCGCAGGCCGCGCCGAATCGGCAGCAGCCGGACAGCAGCAGGCACGAGCAGCACACCCCTGCACCCGGCAATGGCGTAAGCCGCCGCGAAGAGACCCATCCCGCGCAGACACGGGGCACTTTGGCCGCGTTCCGCCGCAACCACACGGGTGCAGTACGGCAGTCCCTCTCCGACGCTGCGCTGGACGATGCGGTCGATGACTATCTCGGCGGCATCTCGTCCGCGGTCGATACGGTTCCGCTCCGTCGTCACGGGTATGCGGAAAGGAGGGCCGCATGAACTGCGCCAATCATCCCGAGCGCGAGCGCGCGGCTTTCTGCCAGAACTGCGGCAAGCCGCTGTGCGAGGAGTGCAAACGCGTCGATGGGCCGTCCATCTTCTGCGAGCAGTGCTTCGCCGCGCGGAACGCTGCGCCTCCTCCGGGCGGCTACAGTTCCGGGCCATATGCGCCACCGGCTGCCGGTTACGTGCCAGGCGCGCCACGCCCAGCCCGCCATGCGGAACCTGTCCTGGCTGCGTTGCTTGGATTAATCCCCGGTGTCGGCGCGATGTATAACGAGCAGTTCGTCAAGGGCATCGTCCACCTGATAGTCTTCGCCATCCTGGTGTCGCTGGCCAGCGACGTGAACGGCGTCTTTGGCATCCTGATCGCCGGATGGGTCCTTTACATGGTCTTTGAGGCGTACCACACGGCCCGCGCGCGCCGCGATGGCACGCCGCTGCCCAATCCCTTCGGCCTGAACGATCTCGGCGAACGGATGGGTTTTGGCAAGACCTGGCCCGGTACGCCGGGCGCGCATACGCCGTATAGCGGCAGCAGCGTTCCTCCGTATGACCCTGCCGCTGCACAGAATCCCATTCCCCCGGCGGAGACCTACGTAGAGCCTCCGGCCTCGCACTGGGATGCGCCTTATGACATTCCGCCTGTAGCACCGGGTACTCCCATGTCCGCATATCCTGACGCCCCTATTCCGCACCACCGCAACATTCCCACCGGCGCTGTATGGCTCATCGCCATCGGCCTGTTCTTTCTCCTGGGCCACGCGCCCGTCTTTCGTGTCTTTCATGGCCGCCTCTTCGGGCCGTTCCTTCTGATCGGCGTGGGTATCTGGGTCTTCGTCCGCAGCATGATGGAGACCGGTCACAGCATTGAGAACGACGGCTCTGACCTCTATCGCTGGCGGCTTGGACATGCTGTGAACCGCTCTGTCTGGATGGTCCTCGTCGGCATCCTCTGGCTGCTGAAGGCAATCGGCATCTTC
>DATCBR010000088.1:0-3321 GCA_036511765.1 Acidobacteriaceae bacterium
ACTTTGCCCGAACAGGGGGTCCAGCTACAACCTACTACTCCGGAGGAGGTCATAGACTCATGGACCAGTGCTTCATAGGAGACGACGAGATTTCGATTGGCACGAAAGCCTACCTGCTTGCGCGCCATCGCCCCACCGACCTCGACGCGTACTTTGCGCAGCATCCTAAACTCTGCGCAAAGTAACGTATCGAATCCAGCAGGAGTCCCCTACAGCCCCTTCTTCACCAGAAACAAAATCAGATCCTTCACGCGGCTCGAATAACCCCATTCATTGTCGTACCAACTGATCACCTTGCCGGTATTTCCAACGACCTTCGTCAGCTTGCTATCAAAGATGCTCGACAGTGGATTCCCGCGGAAGTCGGTGGAGACCAACTCTTCTTCGGTGTAGCCGAGAATGCCTTTCAGCTCGCCTTCGCTCGCAGCCTTGATCGCGGCGTTGATCGATGCCACGGTGATCGGCTTCTCCGCAACGAAGGTCAGATCGACGACAGAGACATTCGGTGTCGGCACACGAATCGCGAAACCATCCAGCTTGCCGTCCATCGCCGGAATCACCAGCCGCAGAGCCTTCGCCGCGCCCGTCGAGCTGGGAATCATGCTCAGCACTGCCGCTCGCGCCCGCCGCAGATCCTTGTGCGGAGTATCCAGAATCACCTGGTCGTTGGTATAGCTGTGGATCGTCGTCATGATGCCGGAGGCAATCCCGAACGTATCGTTCAGGACCTTCACCACCGGTGCCAGACAATTCGTCGTGCAGCTCGCATTCGAAATCACGTTGTGCTTCGCGGCGTCATATTTGTCGTCATTTACGCCCAGCACAATGGTCAGATCCTCGTTCGACGCGGGCGCCGAGATGATCACCTTCTTCACCGTGGTGCCGAGATGCGCGTTGGCCTTGGTCGCATCGGTAAAAAATCCGGTCGACTCCACCACAACCTCCGCCCCAACCGACGCCCAATCCAGCTTCGCGGGGTCGCGCTCCGCGAAGACCTTGATGGCCTTGCCGTCGACGATGATGGAATCTTCCGTCGCCGTGATCGTGTGCTTCAGGTTGCCCAGAATCGAGTCGTACTTCAGCAAATGTGCCAGTGTCGCCGGTGTCGTGAGGTCGTTCACGGCTACGAAATCAATCTCTGGATTGTCCAGCGCCGTGCGAAAAACATTGCGACCGATGCGGCCGAAGCCGTTGATGCCTACCTTGACTGCCATCATCTCTCGTATCTCCTCAATCTCTTTGAGGCTACCAAAGCAGGGAAGCAGCCGCAAACCCGCGGGCCGCGCAGCCTCGGGTGCCTTCTCGAATACCGGACGACCTGCACCACTTTTGCGGCAGGCGTACGCTTGTGTTACAAAGCAGTTATGCGCGAATGGTTGCGCGGGACACTCATGAGAAGACGTACGAAGCGTGGTCCGAACGAATCGGAGTCCACGGGCAAGATTGGGCAGGAGATTCCTGCGAACCAACCCGCACCCCTGCGACCCTCCTACCCCGAGCCTTTACCGGTAGCCCGACCCGTCGCCGAGCCGACTGTTCAGCCGCGTGCTCAAAGCGTCGAGAAGGCCGCACCCGAAGCCTCGGACGAGACAACCCCCTCCGAGCCCAAACTCGTCCACGAGACCCAGCCCGAGTCCCTCGGCACGCCTCCCGCCGGCCCCGAGGCAGTCTCGAACAAGTCTCCGCGCGGCTACGTCGTCCTCACCATCGGCGTTCCCGGCTCCGGCAAAACCACGTGGTACAAGCGCCGCGGCGTCACTCCGCTCTCCAGCGACATGCTCCGCAATATCCTCTTTGATGACATCACCGAGCAGCGCTATCAGGGGCTCGTCTTCAGCACCCTCCGCAGCCTCCTGCGCGCCCGCCTGATCGCCAAGATGCCGTGGAACTACGTCGACGCCACCAACCTAAGCCCCCACGAGCGCCGCCAGTGGATCAAGATGGCGAAGTCCTTTGGCTACGAGGTTCAGGCTGTCTTCTTCGACGTTCCCCTAGCCGTCTGCCTGGAACGCAACAGCAAGCGCGACCGACAGGTGACCGACGAAGTCATGCACAAGATGGCCGAGCGCCTCCGCCCCCCAGCCTTCAAAGAAGGCTTCGACAAGATCACCGTGGTCCGAGTAAAAGGCGCAGCCGCACCGGCTCCAGGCGAGTTGGCTCCGGAAGCCGAAAACGCACCCGAGGCCGCAGTCGAAGGCTAATCTCCCACGCATCGGAGCTGCAATGGCGACCCAGGCAGTGGAGTTCGCGCAGGTGAGCTTCACGGTCGCGGGTAACCGTCAGCTGCTACGCGACATCTCCCTGCGCATCGCCCCCGGAACCACGACCGCGCTGCTTGGCCGCAGCGGCTCGGGCAAAACAACCCTCCTCCGCACCGTCAACGCCCTCGTCCTCCCCACCTCCGGCCACGTCTTCGTCGGCGAGCAGGACGTCTCCACCGCCGACACCATCGCCCTCCGTCGCAGCATCGGCTACGTCATCCAGGAGACCGGGCTCTTCCCCCGCATGAAGATTGCCCGCAACATCGGCATGGCCCTCGAACTGGCAGGAAAACCCAAGCCCGAAATCGCCGCCCGCGCCACCGAAATGCTGCAGCTCGTAGGCCTCCCCGCCGACGTCGCGCAGCGCTATCCCTGGCAGCTCAGCGGAGGCCAGCGCCAGCGCGTCGGCCTCGCCCGCGCTCTCGCCAACGAGCCCTCCGTCCTCCTCATGGACGAACCCTTCGGCGCGCTCGACCCCCTCACCCGCGCCGAGATGCAGACCATGCTCCGCGACCTCCTCCACCGCGTCAACAAGACCACCCTCATCGTCACCCACGACCTCGAAGAGGCCCTCTACCTCGCCGACCGCGTCGTCCTCCTCGAAGCCGGCCGCATCGTCGCCGACCTCGCAGCCACCGAAGTCCGCACGTCACAAAACGAAGCCGTCCGAGCCTACGTAGCCGCCACCCACCGGGAGCCGGAAGCATGAACAACTTCCTCCAACAGTACGGCTCGCAGATCGTCCGGCTCACCTTCGAGCACCTCTGGCTCACGGCGAGCGCCATGCTCTTTGCGACAGCAATCTCCATCCCACTCGGCATCTTCCTCACTCGCCGCGAGTCGTTCGCACGACCCATCCTCGGCATCGCCAACATCCTGCAGACCATCCCCAGCCTGGCCCTCTTCGGCCTGCTTCTGCCGGTCCCATTCCTCGGAGACCGCGCCGCCCGGCTGGCCATCGTGGCGCTCACCAGCTATGCGCTGCTGCCGATCCTGCGCAACACCTACGCGGGCATTCGCTCGGTCGACGCTGCACTGATCGACGTCGCTGACGCTCTCG
>DATCBR010000089.1:0-2669 GCA_036511765.1 Acidobacteriaceae bacterium
GGTGGAGCTGAGCCTGGCATTGGAGCTGTCGGGACAGGAGAAATTCCGCGAGGCTCTCGAAGTTCTCAGTAAATTGCCGCTGGAATCAGCCGCTAACAGCGATGTCCAGCTTCTTCGCGCAGTTCTGTTGACCAACTGCGGCGAGATCAACGCCGCCGAGGCGGTTTGCGCACAACTTCTCGCAACGGACGACCTGAATGCGGGCGCTCATTACCTGATGGCGCTATGTCGCGAGCACGTTGGCGATCGCCGTGGGGCCATGGAGCAGGACCGCTTGGCCATTCATCTGGATCCCGCCTTCGCCATCCCTCATCTTCATCTGGGACTGCTGGCGCAACGTTCGGGCGACTTGGCCGCAGCGCGCCACGAACTGCAAGAGGCGGTAGTTCTTCTGCTCCGCGAGGACCCCTCGCGAATTCTACTCCTAGGCGGAGGTTTCAGCCGGGAGGCGCTCCTAGAGTTCAGCCGGGTCCAGCTTCGCGCCTGTGGAGGTTCGTCGTGAACGGAAATACCGCCACCACCGACCAACTGGCAGCGCTGCGCCATTCATTCGATGAGGCGTTTGCCGTCCCGCCCCAGCTGCGGGAGGAAGGCCTCGAACAGCTGCTTCTTATCCGCGTCGCCGGAGAAGCGCTCGCACTCAAGACTCTTCACGTCACCGGGCTGGCCAGAATCGGGCGCATTCTGCCGATTCCGAGCCGCATCCCAGAGCTGCTGGGAATTACGGGAATCCGCGGTACGCTGGCGCCGGTGTTCGATCTGGCCGCTCTGCTCGGATTTCATCCCGGGGGAGCGCAACCCCGCTGGCTCGCGCTCACCTGCGGCGAGACGCAGGTAGCACTCGCTTTCGACCAGATCGAAGGACAGATCGCGGTTTCGCGCACAAGCCTCTATGAGCACCAGGCCTCCGCGGCTCGCGAGCACATCAAGGAAGTGGCGCGTATGGAACACGCGGTGCGCCCCGTGGCGGATATTCCGGCAATCGTGGAGGCCATCAGACGACGCGCCGGCCTGACCAATTCAGACAAGGAGTGACACCCATGACTCGTTCGTGGACTTTCAATCAGAAGGTAACAGCAGGCTTCGCGGTGGTGGTGACCCTGTCGGCCATAACCGGCGCGATTGCGGTTTACGCGCTCCGCGCCGTGGTCGCGAGCAAGGACCATGTGATTACAGTTAACAGCCGGAATGTAGCCGACGCAGCCAAGCTCGATGCAGCCGTCGACCAACACGTCGCCATCTTCCGGGGATTCCTCCTTACAGGGGAGGATCGCTTTCTAGAACAAAGAGCGCCCGCGCAACGCGAGCTCGAGGAATTGATCCACAACCTGCAAAACCAGGTCGATACGGAAGAAAGCAAGCGCATGGTTGCCGAGATCGCCCAGGCTCAGTCCGGCTATAACAGCGCACAGGAGGGAGTTCTTACTGTGAGAAGGAGCGCAACGGCAGCGCAAGCCGCGACGCTCTTTGAAAAAGAGGCCATGCCCAAACGCGACGCCCTGGCGAAAACAGTCAAGGCGTTCACCGACCTAGAGGAACACCTGCTGCAGGAGGGGATGCGGGCATCCACCGGCCAGGCCTCCCTGGCCACGATGCTGGTCTCGATTCTGGCCGTCCTGGCAGTGGTGCTTGCCGCGGTCGTCGCGTTTCTGCTGGCGCGCACGCTTTCGCGCCAGATCGGCTCGGCCGTGCAGCACGTCCAAAGCTCTTCCACCGAGCTTCAGACCGCGGCCAATCAACAGGCGTCAGGCGCCAAAGAATCGGCCACGGCGATGAACGAGATAGCCACGACCATCAGCGAGCTTCTGGCCACCTCGCGCCAGATCGCGGAGAGCGCGCAGCATGTGGCTCATATTGCGCAAGAGACGGCGACGGCGGCACGGACGGGAGACCAGACCGTCGAGAAGACTCAGGAAGCGATTGGCAGTATCCGGGCGCAGGTAGATGTCATCGTCAGTCACATGCTGGACCTCGGTAAGAAGTCTCAGCAGATCGGGAGTGTCCTCGACATCATCAATGAGCTTGCTGAGCAGACCAACATACTGTCGATCAACGCAACCATTGAGGCGGCTGGAGCCGGGGAGGCGGGCAAGCGGTTCGCGGTGGTGGGCGATGAAATTCGAAAGCTCGCCGACCGGGTAGCTGGTTCCACCAAAGAGATACGCGGGCTGATCGAGGAGGTTCGCTCGGCTGTCAACACAACCGTCATGGCGACCGAGGGGGGATCGAAAGCGGTGGATGCCGGGTTGCGCCACTTCGCTGAAGTCACGGGCGCCCTCCGGCAGATTACAGGTCTGGTAACTACGACGACGGATGCGTCGCGGGAGATCGAGCTGAGCACCAAGCAGCAGACCACCGCGGTCGAACAGGTCAACGCCGCCATCACCGGCGCCGCGCAGGCGACGCGTGAAACCGAGGCGAGCTCGACCCAGACGCTGCAGACGGCGACGCAGCTCGCGAGCCTTTCCCTAGAACTGTCCCGGATCGTCCAGCCGCAAGTTAGCGTGTAGACGGGCATGACGAAAGACCCCTACAAATACTTCCGCGTGGAGGCCCGCGAGATCCTGGAGGGCATGACCCAGGGCGTGCTGGAGCTCGAGGAAGGCTCCGCCGGCCCGGACCGGGTCGCCAGCCTGCTGCGGCTTGCCCACACGCTTAAGGGTGCATCG
>DATCBR010000090.1:0-6342 GCA_036511765.1 Acidobacteriaceae bacterium
CATCGCGCGCTTTCCTGCCCCTCACCCAAGTATCGCGCATCGCGGTTGCACCGGCGGACGATGAATCGAATTGCCCCATGTGGGAATCCAAGATAAACTGAGGATAGTTAGCAAGTGAGCCAGCCAGCCATTGCGCTCCAGCCCGCAGGGCGGGGCGCTGTGGGCTCCCGCGACAGGCGAATCGATGTGACGGTGAGCGCACCCGTTGCAAGCGAACCGCGCGCCGGCAGGCGACACATCCGAGCGAACCTCGGCAACTGAATCTGAGCCGGAGAGAACTTCTGCGGGTCAGTACGGTGCGGGCGCTCAAGAGAGACAAGAGGAGATTTTCAAAATGCCTAAAGAGGGAATTCACCCGAAGTACGACATGATCCACGTGAAGTGCGCCTGCGGCAACTTGTTTGAGACCCGCTCGACGCACAAGGGCGACATCGTCGTCGAAATCTGCGCGCAGTGCCACCCGTTCTTTACCGGCAAGCAGAAGCTGGTGGATACGGCGGGCCGCGTGGAGCGCTTCCGCCGCAAGGTAGCCCACGCCGACGCCGGCAAGGCTGCTGCCGCAGCGGCCGCAACCCCCGCAACCCCCGCAACCAAGTAACTCGAACTGTTCTGCGCGATGAGGCCTCCGCCGCAGCGGGGGCCTTTCGCTTTAGCATTCAAGCTAACCAGCAGGACGGAACGCCGAAGCTGAACCATGAAGAAGCGCTACACGCTCGAGCAGAAGAAGTGGGACGCGCCGGTAGAGCACGCGATGCCCGCGCGGGCGCGCGTGCCCGCGAGCCTTGCGGTTGGCGGCGTGAAGATCGCGCCGGCGACGGTGCTGGCGCCGATGGCAGGGGTGACGGACACCGTGTTCCGCCGTTTCATCAAGAACGCAAGCGTCTTCACAGCGCCTAACGATTTGTCATTCCGCAGCGGAGCGGAGCAATCTGCTTCTCTTGCAGACCGCGTGGAGAGCGCGACCACGAACCAGCAGTCCGGCTGCGGGCTGATCATGACCGAGTTCACCTCGGCCGACGGTCTCTCGCGCATGCGCGAGACCAAGCGCAAGCGCTACCTCACCTACTACGACGATGAGCACCCTATCTCAGCCCAACTGTTTGGGTCGAATCCAGCCACGCTGGCCGAGTCGGCGCGCATCGTGGAGGACGCCGGCTTCGACCTGGTCGACCTGAACCTGGGCTGCCCGGCGAAGCGCGTGGTCGCGTGCAACGGCGGCAGCGGCCTGCTGCGCGATCTGCCGCAGATCGAGCGCATCTTTCGGATGGTGCGCGCCGCGGTGACGATCCCATTCACCGTCAAGTTTCGCCTGGGATGGAATGACAGCCACATTGTCTGCGTCCCATTGGCGAAGATGGCTGAGGACTGCGGATTAAACGCTCTCGCGCTGCATGCGCGCACGCGCGAGGATGGCTACACCGGCCAGGCGCGCTGGGAGTTTATTGCGCAGGTGAAGGACGCGGTGTCGATTCCTGTGATCGGCAACGGCGACGTGCGCACGCCGGAAGATGCCGCCGCGATGGTGGAGGCGACCGGCTGCGACGCGGTGATGATCGGCCGCGCGGCGCCGGCGAATCCGTGGATCTTCCGGCAGATCGCGCAGTATACGGCGACGAAAGAAGCGACCGGTGCAGGCACCTACGACGCGCCCACGAATCAGGACCGCTATCGCATGATCCAAACCTATTTTCAAATGCTTGTTGACGAGATTGCGATTGAAGAGACGGCCGAGGCCGCGCGCGCCGCGGCGATTACGGCCTCCGGCCAGACCGCACGCGAGCAGAGGAACCGTGACGCCGTGGGCAAGATGAAGCAGTTCGCCGCGTGGTTCACGCACGGCGTGCCGGGCGGCGGCGCACTGCGCAAGGCGATCTTTGAGGCGAAAAACGGCAATGCCGTGCTGGGCGAGGTAGAGCGCTTCTTTGAGGCGCAGGAGCATATCGCAGCTCCGGACGATTCCGTTGCGCTGGATGGCGCGATGAGCCTGGAAGCGCTGGGCGCCGGCTGCGATTAAGTCGCGCGGTCGCTGCTTCGCTTGCGCCATATTACCTTCACCTTTTTGCGCCAGCGCTCGTCCAAGGCGACCAGCTCCCACTCCACGCGCGGAGAGAGGTAGTGCAATACCTTCTCCGTTGCGGGATGGATGCGCAGGGCGGGCGCGACGAGATACAGCTTCGGCGCGGCGGACGAGAGGCGCACGCCGGGGAAATAGCCGTTGCGCTGGAACTCGCCCAGGCCAAAAGCGGCGGAGTTCCCCGGATCGACGGTCTGCGCGTGGTGCCAGCGAACACGGACCCAGTAATCCAGCCCCTGCAGCGCCAGATGCAGGTCGTCATCAGCTTTCAGCTCAATGACCGCCAGCCGGCCATCCCGGTCCACGGACAACAGATCGAGCATTCCGCGATCGTTTGCCGCAAACGCCGCCACCTGCGCATAAGCGTGCGTGGGGTCGAGGTGTGCGTCGATTGCGGTCACGTCGCGGCACAGCATGCTCTCCAGCCAGCGTTCGGGCTGCGTGCGATACAAGACGTCGCTCTGGCTTCCGTCCGATTGTCGCCGCGCACAGAGCCGCGCAACCAGCTCTCGCAGTTGGTCTGAGTTTTCTTCCGTCAATGGAGTCTCGTTGGCGCCCGCGCCGAAGGTGATCTGCTGGATGCGGTTGAAGCTCTGCCCGGCATAGCCAGCCCGCACGCGCGCGAACTCAAGGCCGTGCAGCAGGAAGGCCATCTCCGCGCTGCTGCGCACGCGCTGTTCAATCAGCGCACGCGCGTCATCCGGCACCAGCTGCATCACCTTCGCGGAGGATTCGGCGAATCGCTCGCGCGCCGCAGCTTCATCCGGCGCATGCATCAAGCGCGTAGCAAGATTGCCGTGGTCGGCGGCATCGCGCTGCGTCAGCTCTTCGGTGCGCTCGTCCAGCTCCCACAGCTCCCACTGCGCTGCATCGGAATTCATCCAGGCAAGACGCGAAGCCGTCAGCGCTGCCATGCCCCGCGGCAGCACAATGCGCAGCCCGCGATACAGTCTTCTTCCGGCTGCGTTCTCGCGGCAGTGCGCGAGCCATAGCACGCCGACGGTAAGCACGCCGTCGATCGTGGCCTGCGTCTCGTCCGCGTTGACGCCGATCAGCGCCCACGCCTGCTGCCCGTTCACCAGCGACCCGCGCGCGTAGGCCGGCCCAAAACTCTTCTCAAGGTCCATCGCCGCGCGGAGTCCATCGAGTTTCCAGTCTCCCCACGCATCTCTTCCGTGTGCGCTTCCGCGCAGAACAGCGCGCTCCAGAGTGCGCAGGTAACGCACGCGAATCACCTGCTGGGTGGAGGGTGTCCGGCGGTCGCGGTCGGCGAGGATATCGAGCGAGCCCGGTCGCGTCTGGCCGAAGCGGAGGACGGTCAGGCGGAGCGATGCAGCGGCGCCTGCTCCGCGGGGTGTGACGGCGCTCAACCGTCGAACGAGGTTGCGGTCCTCATCCCACAACTGGAGCGTGCAGCGGCCATATTCGGTCGTCAGGGAATACTTCGCGCGGCGCAGATCGAAGAGCACGCGGCCTTCTTCGGCGACAACCGCATGCTCATGCGCTGCCATGAATTCCTCAAGCGCCTGAGCGATCTGCTGGGGTGTTTGCTGCACGTCTTTGCCGGATACTGCTCTGGTCGGCGTCATTGTGGATGCCAAAGTCTAGCAAAGAGTGGGTCAATCGGGAGCGAAAGTGGCTTGGCAGGCGAGGTCCTGCAAGGCATCGACCGCGTCTATCGATTTGGATCCACGCAACAGAATTCAGCCCTTTTGCGCTTCAAACTGAACAGAGCGGGCGATTCCTGTCTAGTAAACTCACAGGCGGCTAGGGGTTTATCAGCGAGAAGAGCTGGGGCCCGCGAGTTTTCCGCGCGCTACACGCTGGAGCCGGTAGAGGGACTGTCGCCCGCGCGGAACCGCGGCCTGGCCGAAAGCGTTACGGACATCGTGGCCTACATCGATGACGATGCTGTGCCCCGGACGGACTGGCTCGGTTGTCTCCTGAAGCCTTTCGAAGATTCCGATGTTGCGGTAGTCACCGGCCGCATTGTTTCGCCGCACGCGAGCGATCGTGAGGGCGTACTGGAAGGGCCGCTCACCGTGAACAACAAGGGCGCGCACTGGTTTGAGATCGCTACTTTTGGCGGCCTTGGGCGCGGCAGCAACATGGCATTGCGCAGGTCTGCATGTGCAGGGTGGACTGGGTTCGACGTGCGCCTGGGTGGCCCCATTGAAATTGCGGAAGAGAACTGCGCGTTCCGTCGCTGCTCTCACGAGGGGTACACCGGCGTATTTCTTCCATCTGCCGTGGTTACGCATCCGCCTCTCCGTCACGACATTCAGCACCATCGGGCGCGAAATTCGTTGGCCTATTGGCTTCTTTTGTATTCCAGCTTTCCGGCCGGCCGGGGAGATCTGCGAAAGTTCCTGTTGCGCCGCCTCAAGCGTCAGCCGCTGGGCTGGCACCGTGACACGCAGGACCCCGGCCAGATCATCAGCGGCAGTTGGTGGGTGAAGGTGAAATCCGGACTAAGCGGCGTCCTGCTGTTCCTGCGCGCCAAAGGGTAGGCCCGTTCCGGCTATTCCACTGAGGACATTCTGGCGCAATTGCCGGCAATCGCGCTTGCCGCGCTGGCCGACTGGCGAATGCACTCCGCAAATTATCCTTAAATGCGAAGGGCAGCCGGTCCGGTTCGACCTGGGCTGCCCTTGCTGTGCTTCGCGGTTGTGCGGAGGATTGATTTGCGGCGGATCTAGTTGCTGGCGGTCTGTGTGGTCGTGGTGGTTACCGGCACGGTGCAGCTGAGGGTAAAGACGCCGCTGGTGTAAGTCTGACCATAGCTACAGGTGAGGGTGACGCCGTCGATCGTCAGGTTCATCTGCGTGCCCTCCCAGATGTTGTCGGCGTTGTTTGCCGGCTGGTTGACGAAGGCGAACATCAGCGCGTTCTGGGTGCTGCCCGGGGCAACGGTGAAGTTGGTAAAGGTGAGCGTGTGGTTGGAGCCGGGCGTGGCGTCCACAACGGTTGTGGGCACGAGCGATGGCACCACCATGGCCACGAGGGAGGGCGTTGCGACGGTGTTGGTGACGGAGATGGTCTGCAGGGTGGCGGTCTCCAGCACGTCGAGCTCTTTCACCGATCCGCCGCATGGGTCCGCGAACGGGAATGGATTGATGCCAGTGGAATAAACGGCTCCCATGCTGACGGGGCTGATGGTCGTAGGCTGGCTGACAGTTACCTGTGTCCAGGCTGCGGCGCCGTTCTGGGCCGCGCAATTGGCTGTGCCAAAGCGATAGGTCGTGCCCGCTGGCAGCGCCACAGAGGTGGTCCCGCTCTCCTGCGTGATGGTGAACCAGGTGGGTGTCGTCGTGGTCTGCGCCAGGAGCGGCGCAGCGGAAAGGACGGCAAGAACGGAAAGTTTGTGAAGCGACGGCAGAATCATGAGGGCCCCTCAGCTGTGTTGATTGGTCGGATCAAGCTTGCATCCTGATGCTTTCATCGGCAGGATTGGTGTGGAATTCCCTGTTTCGGGAGACCTGTGTCACACAAGTTGCAGAAACGGGAATTTTGCATACAACTCCGGTGTCCGCAGCGGGTCCTACCGATCTGCGTTACCGCGGTGCAGAGGGAGACTGAAGGGCTGGCTCGGCCCAATAACCTGTACGGCCTGAGACCTGGACGCCTTCATAGTTCGGCACGCTCAGCTTCAAGGAGTGGAATCCCGGACGCGGCGACTGCGGCTGGAAGCTGAGGACATAGCGGTTGGGGATGTGGTTGGAGATGGCCAGCAGATCGCGCTCAAACTGCTTCTGCTTGCCGAGCGTGAAGTACTCGCCTCCGGTCAGGCGCGCGGCTGTCTCAGGGATGTTTTGCTGCAGGCTGCCGCGAATGGCCACAAACGCAGCCCGCGCCAGCGGCAGCGGCGGCGCAAGCAGGCCGAGGCAGTCGAAGTCTTGTGCAGCGGCGCTCTTGCTGCGGTCGACGTTAGGATCGTTCGGATCGCGGCTGAAACACCCCTTGGCGGGCCCGGGCGTATGTGGCTGGCTTATCTTGGCTGCCTCATGTTTTGCCTGCGCAGTTGTGGATGAGAACGCGATGGCGTAGATCGCGGTATTCGAGTCGCTAAGATTGCGCATCGCATCGTCGATGGCTATGTGGCTGCCGTTGTCATGCGTCTCAGAGAGAAGCAGAATGGCGCGGCGATACTCCGGCGGCTGCCTGCGCAGCAGGTCGAGCGAGAAGGTGAGCGAGTCAAGAATGGCTGCGCCGCCGTCGCCGTTGTTGTCCTGGATGAGGGCCTTGATTGCCTGCTCGGCGGCGTCATT
>DATCBR010000091.1:0-2774 GCA_036511765.1 Acidobacteriaceae bacterium
GCGCGCTGGCGTGCGAGACCGGCGGCTTGCGGTTCCAGGGGCAGACATCCTGACAAATATCGCAACCGAAGACCTGGCGGCCCACCAGCGAACGAAGCTCTTCGGCGATGCTCCCCTTCTTCTCGATGGTGAGATAGGCGATACAGCGCGAGGCATCCATCTGGCGTGCGGAGTGCGGATCCGAGGTGGCGAGAAGAGCGTCGGTGGGACAGGCGTCGATGCAGCGCGTGCAACTGCCACAGCGGTCGGCGGCGGGCACGCTCCACGCCTCGGGAGCGAGTTCCAGCGATGTGACGATCACACCGAGGAGCAGCCACGAGCCTTGCTGCTGATTGAGGATGCAGGTATTCTTGCCGACCCAGCCAACACCCGCGCGTGCTGCAAAACCTCGCTCAACCAGCGGCCCCGTGTCGACGTAGCAGCGCGTCTCGCAGGGTGCATCGAAGCGCTGCGACAGCTCCGCCTCAATCACGCGCAGTTGTGGCAGCAGGACGTCGTGATAATCGCTGCCGGACGTGGAGTCCTCACGGCCGCTCCACGCATAGCGCGCGATCCAGCCGGACTTTGGGTCGGCTGGATCGATGGACCGGGGCGCATCCGCGTTGTAGTTGACAGCGCAGACGATAACGGAGCGCGCCCACGGCATAGCGCGGCGCAGGTCTCCGCGGAGGTAGTCGCCTGCTTCGTCGGCACGCTTGAGATAGTCCATCTCGCCGGCTCGACCGGAGTCAACCCATTCCGCATAGCGGCGGTCGGCTTCCATGGCAGCAGGGCTGGCGGGCTCGGCTACGCTGGCAATCCCTGCGAGGTCGAAGCCTGCGGCGCGGGCGCGCTGCTCGATCCACTCCCGGTCTCTCTGCGTCAGGGCCATCACGCTATTGTCGCGCACGAACGGCTTAGGGCTCGATGCGGACCATCACCGCGCCGTGGCTTGGCACCTCGGCCGAGAAGCTGCCGGTGTGCTGAGCGAGGTCTTTATGCGCCCACAGGTCGCGTACGGCGGCGGGCAGAGACGGTGGGTAGCCAATGTCGCGCCAATCGGCCGCGATGGTCGCCGGCTTGGCGCTCCGGTTGAGCAGAACGACAGCGCGGCCACCGTCGCCAAGCTGCTTGGACCAGACCTCGAGATCGCCAGACTTCTGAACGCGGTGCCCCTGGATGCCCATGGGATCCTGATCGATGGCGATGACATCCTTGTTCAGTAGAATCTCGCGGACCTCGGGCGTCATGTGTTCCAAATCGTTGCCGGCCAGCAGAGGTGCGGAGAAAAGTGCCCACATGCTGAAGTGGACGCGGTATTCGTCGTTGGTCATGCCGCCGTTACCGACTTCGAGCATGTCCGGATCGTTCCAGTGGCCGGGACCTGCGTAGCTGTAGAGAGGGTCCATCTGGTCGATGATTCGCAAAAGGCCATTGCCGCCCCACGGCTTTTTGCAGTCCCAGCAGTCTTGAATATCGCCTGTCGAACGCCATGAGTTGCCGACCGGCCCGGCCCATAGCCAGGGTTTGGTCGAGCCCCACTCGCAGATGCTGAAGACGATTGGCCGCCCCGTTGCCGCCAGCGCGTCGCGCATCAGCGTGTAGGACGCCTCGCTGCTCTGCCCCGGCAGGGTGCTGCACCAATCTTCTTTGACATAGTCGATACCCCATTTCGCATACTGTTCGGCATCCTGGTATTCGTGCCCCATGCTGCCGGGACGGCCTGCGCAGGTCTTGGTCCCGGCATCGGTGTAGATTCCCAGCTTCAGGCCCTTGCTATGGACGTAGTCCGCCAGCGCCTTGATTCCGGAGGGGAACTTCTGGGGGTCGGCGACAATATTCCCGGCGGCATCGCGGCTAATCTGCCAGCAATCATCCATATTGACGTACTGATAGCCGGCGTCTTTCATGCCATTCGAAGCGATCGCGTCCGCCGAAGCGCGTATGACCTCCTCATTGATGCCCTTGCATGCGAACTTGTTCCAGCTGTTCCAGCCCATCGGCGGAGTGCGGGCGACGCCGTTATCCAAACCGCGTGCGCGGGAAGGTGCGAGGAAGGCCATCCCAAGCGCAAGAAACAACATCGACGAACACTTCAGCAAGCGGCTCATTTCCATCCTCCAAAACCGTGATATTTGTACATGAAAGCGGTATCATTCGTCACCTTTGAGAGCTTAAAGGCCGGCTTGCAGGGAGTTTTCTACTTCAAGTAAGCGCTGAGTGATGAGCAGTAAATATTTTTCGCTTGGAACCGGCATGGATGCTTTTAACGTGACTGCGGCAAGGCTCCATCCTCACATTCGGATAGAGCCTTGCCGCAAATGATTGTCGCTCGTATTATCGATGCCGTACTTCTTCTAGCCGCCGCGCTTCGTCTTTACTGCAGCAACGGCCTGTTCTTGGCCGTCCTCGGGAACCGAGGGGATGTCAGCCTCAGTGAGCGCCTTGATGCCCAACTTCTTGCGAAGCTCGGTATCGATGCGCGCGAAGGTTTCCTTATTCTCCTTAAGGTAGCCCCGCACGTTTTCACGTCCTTGCCCGATGCGTTCGCCCTGATAGCTGTACCACGCACCCGACTTGTCGACGATGTTATTCACGACAGCGAGATCCAGGGTGTCCCCCTCGCGCGAGATGCCCTCACCGTAAAGGATGTCGAACTCGGCATCGCGGAACGGCGCCGCCACCTTGTTCTTCACGATCTTCACCTTGGTGCGGTTTCCGACCACAACATCGCCCTCTTTGACCGCCCCAATGCGGCGAATGTCGATCCGCACCGACGAATAAAACTTCAGCGC
>DATCBR010000092.1:0-4623 GCA_036511765.1 Acidobacteriaceae bacterium
GATACCGAGCAGGCGGCGGATGCGGGTCAAGGTCGTCATCATGCCGCCCTCGATCGGATGAAGGTCATGGCCACACTTAGCGGCACCACCGAGACGAAGAACAGATAGCGGGCCAGCAGTACCGCGGCCCACGCTCCAACGATCCCAAGCACGGGATACCCCGCGAACAGTAACAGGACACCGGCGGACATCACGATGAACGAGATTATGTTCCGCGTGCGCAGCGGCTCACTGGCGAGCAGCGCGTGGCTGGCGCGTGCTTCGAACAGGCAAGAGCGCCGCAGGCGAACCATGCGTACGGCATGGTTCAAAACCCAGAGGAGTGAAGCCACGACTGCAACTCCCGCAAACCCTGTGCCGCCCGACAAGACCGTGACCGGCGTGTCGCGCAGCGGTGCAGGAAGCGCAACAAACGCCGGCAGAGCACGCAGCGCAGCGGCCAGGAACGCACCCAGGACGCCAGCACTCAGCAGAAAATCTACTGGCGTATGCAGCATGTTCCACGAAGGGCGGGCTGGGACCAGGTAGATGCACGCGCTGGCGAGCGTTCCAGCAACTCCCAGGATGGCGGTGGCCCAGTCAAGCGGACCGACGAACCGGTATGCGGCTGTGTAATGGAGGGCCTCAGCAGCAGTAGCGACTGTAGCCGCAAAAAGTGCGCTCGCGAACAGCGTGAAGAGCAGCACCTCCCGACTGAGCCAGGATCTGCGCCACATCTTGAGCGCGCGCCACGCGTAAGCCGGCCGCCCCAGATGCAACGTGGAGAGCGTAAGCGCGACGCCGGTGATGGCGAGCAGGAGCGCCAGACGAACTGTATTCAGGGCGTGATGCAGCATCAGAAATATCAACGCCCCACACACCGCCTGCATCAGCGTCGTCATGAACACAAGGGACCAGTGCGCCTGCTCCGGACGTATCTGACCGCTGTCGACACGCTCCAGTGCAGATGCCGTGGGCTCCGGCAGTGTAATGCGCGTCGTTGAAACCGTATGTCCGGCTGAGGGCATTCCCGGGCCTTCCGCGGCGGAGTAGTTCGCGCGCCATTCGGCGATATTGACGATCTCGATTTCGATGGCCGCCTCGGGACACGCGTTGACACATGCGGGCTCAAGTCCCTCCTCCAGGCGACCGCGGCACATGTCGCACTTGCCCACGACGCCCCGCTCCGGGTTGAATTGCGGAACGCTGTATGGGCAGTTCCATACGCAATACTGGCAGCCGATGCATGCATCGGTGGAGTGCAGGACAATGCCTGTGATGGGGTCCTTGGTATAGGCATCCACCGGACAGCCGCGCAGACACTCAGCATCGACGCAATGATTGCACCCCATCGAGAGATAGTGGCGTTGCGTGTCCGGGTAGGAGCCGCTTTCAAGCTCGCCGGTGCGTCGCCACGTAATCGCCGCCGGGTTGCCGTTCTGCTCGTTGCACGCCACCTCGCAGGAGCGGCAGCCGATGCACTTCGTCATGTTGAAGTGAAAACGATACTGCTCGCCCTCCGTAAGTGGGCGCTGGGGAATCAGCGCGGGAAATCCCGCGAACGCTGGGGCGTCATCCAGACCTGCCGAACAGGACTGCCCCGCATTGCCTGATGTGTCTTCCGTCAGACGCACCAGCAGATTGCTGTCGCCGTCTGTAGCTCGTTCGTGGAGCGGAAGGGCCAAGCCCATATCCTCAGATAGTCGGTAAATTTGTTAGCGCACGGTCTTCAATAGACGTCGCGGTGATAGCGGTGCTGCTCTTTCATCGTCTGAACGTATCCTTGGGCGGCGTCGTGGTCCATCCCTCCCTGCGTCTCCATTACCGCCAGCAGCGCGGTGTGAACGTCCTTCGCCATGCGGCTGGCATCGCCGCAGACGTAGATGCTTGCGCCGTCTTCAATCCAGCTCCACAGCTGCGCCGCGTGCTCCAGTATCCGGTCCTGCACATAGACCTTCTCCTGCTGGTCGCGCGAAAACGCCGTGTCCAGCCGCATCAGATGACCGTCCGCAAGCATCCCCTGAAGCTCCTCGCGGTACAGGAAATCACTTGCCGCACTTCGTTCGCCGAAGAAGAGCCAGTTCTTTCCTGTCGCGCCCACGGCACGGCGTTCATGCAGAAAGCCGCGAAAGGGAGCAACACCGGTGCCCGGTCCGACCATGATGATCGGTGCGCCCGGGTCTGCCGGCAGGCGAAACTTCTTATTCGGCTGGATGTAGATGGGACGCCGCTCGCCCGTCGCGGTACGGTCGGCCAGCAGCGTGGAGCAGACTCCTCCGCGTTCCCGATTGTGCGAGCGATAGCGCACCACTGCGATCGTGGTGTGGATCTCGCCGGCGTGCGCGGCGGGACTGGAGGAGATCGAGTACAGACGCGGCGAAAGCTTGGGCAGCATCGCGACCAGGTCCGCCGGGTTATGCAGCACGCCGGGATAGTCGTGAATCAGGTCGATCAGTCCGCGGTCCCATGTATATTTCTCTAGGCCCGGCTGCTGCTCGGGTGCCAGCAACGCAAACAGGTCGCGGCAGTTGCCGATCGTCGCGTACGCCTCGATCATCTTCCGCGTCAGGCGTGTGATCTGCAGATGATTGGTCAGCGCATCCGTCAGCGAAGTTGTAGCGGCTTTGGGAAGTAACACCGGCGCCTCTGGGCTGAAGTTCAGCGCCCCGATGATCTCCTCGACCAGCGCAAAGTCGTTCTGCGGAATCACCGCGCAGGCGTCGCCGGCCTCATATCTCAGGTCCGCATCTGCAATCGAGAATGCAAGGTGCATCGTCAACTTGGTGGAGGCGTCGCCCGTCAGTGGGCGTTTGTCGACGAGTGGAGCGAGAAATGGATTGTCTCGCGATGGCGCAGCCGATGCGCCGCCGATGCCGGACGGAAGCGCCGCAGGCGCTGTTCTGCTCGCTATCTGCCCCGCGGCTGATGGTGGCGCATTGCGGGCAGGCCGTGATGCAACAATCTCCCCCATTCGGCGGTAGAGCGCCTGCTTCCAGCCCGCAAAAGCTTCGTCCAGGTCGACGTCGCAGTCCACGCGATCCAGCAGGCGGACGGCGCCCAGTGCTGCGAGTTTGTTGTCCAGGTCCGCGCCAAATTTGCAGAAGTGCTCGTAGTGCGAGTCGCCCAGCGCGAGCACGCAGTAGCTCAGGTCTTGATAGCGGGGAAAATGTTCGACACAGAGCTTCTCGTAAAACGGCTGCGCGCAGTCGGGAGCGTCCCCGTCACCATAGGTGCTTGCGATCACGATGGCGTACCGCTCCTCGGCCAGCGCCGCGGGTGTGTACCCCTCCAGCGACGCGAGCGACGCAATATGTCCCTTCGCCTTCAACTCCTTCGCGACCTTGCGTGCCAATCCCTCTGCCGTCCCTGACTGTGTCGCATAGAGCACAGCAATCTTCAGCGATGGCGGCGGATCGGCAACGGCAACAGGCTGCGTGGTAGCGAAGACGCCGGCTAGAAACCCATTCAGCCATGCGCGCTGTTCAGGAGAAAACGGGGCCGAGTCCGGAATGATAGGCATGGTCTGCATGGGCTAGTTCTCCTCTGCTGAAAGCTGCGCGAAGGCGCGGAGTTCCGCGACTGTGTGCCTGCGCGTGAAGGACAGGAAGGTCTCCGCCTCTGAAGCGCGTCTTTCCTCAAACGCCTGCATCAAGTGCTCCATCACCGGGGGAAGATCGGCGAAGCGGATGGCGGAGATGAGTTCGCGCGCCAGCCCCTGGTCCTGATCGGACCCGCCGCCGAGATTCACCTGATACCCCCCTTCTCCCGCGACCTTCATTCCCAGCAGGCCAATATCGCCGATGTAGTGCTGCGCGCAGGAGTGCGGACAGCCCGTGACGTGCAGGTTGATGGGCTGCACGAGCTTGAACCGCTCATCAAGTTGGTTTGCCAGTGCGACAGCGTGTGCCTTGGTGTCTGTCGCAGCAAAGCGGCACCCTTGGTTGCCGGTACACGCCACGGTTCCAGCCAGCACACGGCCTACATGCCAGTCCAGTCCCGCTTCGCGTAGCGCCTGCTGCGCCGCTTCCAGTTGCGCCGTGCGAATATTCGGCAGGATCAGGTTCTGCCACACCGTCAGCCGCACCTCGCCAGAGCCGAAATGGTCTGCGATGTCTGCAAGCCCGCGCATCTGCTCAACAGGCAACCGCCCCACGGGCACAGAAATTCCGATGTAGGAAAGCCCAGCCTCCCGCTGCCCATGAACGCCCAAATGCCCTGCGCGATCGATCGGCTTGCGCCGCTCGCACTCCGCCTGCGGAAAGCGCAGCAGAGGGAACGGCAACAGTCGCTCTGTCTCTTCAAGAAAGTGCTCGACACCCCACCGGTCGAGCAGGTATTTCAGCCGGGCCTTCTTGCGGTCAGTGCGGTCACCGTTTTCGCTGAAGACACGGACCATCGCGGCCGCCACAGCCACCGACTCCTGCGGCCGAATCAAAATGCCGCAGTCCGTCGCGAACTGGCGATGTCCGGTAATGCCACAGAGCATGACGCGGAAATAAACGCCGGCGGACACTTCCCTGCCCTCTCCTACACGAACGGCCAGAAAGCCGATGTCGTTGGTGTCGGCAACCACGCTGATCGCGCCGCCACTATCGAAAGCCACATTGAACTTGCGCGGCAGTCCATAAAGATCGCGCGAGTTCA
>DATCBR010000093.1:0-11773 GCA_036511765.1 Acidobacteriaceae bacterium
GAACATCACGGATTTTGCAGCGATGCCTGTGCCGCGCATCCATGCGACGGTACGCGATCTGGCGCGGAGCCATAAGGTGCGCATTGCGGAAGGCGAGCTGATCGGGCTGATTCCGCAGGCAGCGTATGACCCAGCCGCGGAGTGGCTGCGGGAGATCCCGGGCTTCGATGCGGAGGCTAAAGTGCTGGAGCGGCGGCTCAACCATCCGCTGCCGTGGCCGGGCGCTTAAGGTAAGTGGGCCGCTGCGGCAGCGCTCGAAGGCGGAGAACACTGACCGGGGGTAAACCTTCGCATACCACTTTCGTCCAAAACGGAGAGCTGCCACTTGATTGGGCCGGTGTTTCACGAAACAATGGAGAGGCCGGGTCTTCTCCGCCGATTGCCGGGGCAGCCGTCCAGTCAGACCGGCCTAAGCCGGCTTTCCGGCATCCGATCCATTTACCGGGTCCATTTTCAGGGCCACGTCTCCAGGAGTACTCCTTGCGCAACCTCATCTCCACGTCCTGCTCTTCGGTCCGAATCGCCGTTGCTGCGCTGGCAGCATTCCTCGCAGCTGCTCCGGCGGCGCAGGCGGCGCAGCTTTCGAACGACGCGCGCACATCGATTCCGCGCGACGTGCAGCAGATCATCGTGGTGGACTACCGGGCGATGCAGAACTCTCCGGCGGCGATGAGCCTGAAGGACCGCATTATGCCGCCGGAACTGAAGCGGCTGGAGCAGGCGCTGGTGAGTTCCGGTCTGAAGGTGGACTCGGATACGGATGCGCTGGCTTTCACCTCGTTCCGCGCGCCCAACCCGGACGGCAAGGGCGAGGTGGAGCGGATTGTGGGCATTGCGCAGGGACAGTTCCGCACGCGCGAGATCATTGCCAACCTGACGAAGAATAAGACGAAGTTCGAGAAGGTGCGCAACAACATTATTTATCCCATGGGCGCGGGCGGGTTCGATGTGACGTTCGTCAACCAGACGACGATGGTGTTCGGCGACCGCGACGCCGTGCACGCGGCGGTGGATGCGCGGGACGGCTACGCGCCGAGTTTTTTGACCAACAGCGACATGGTGAATGAGATGGCCCAGGTGGACACGCACGCGGTGTGGAGCCTGTTGGACCCCAAAGGCACGCAGACCATGATGAAGAGTGTGCTGGGCGAGGCCGCGCAACTGGCGGACTATGACACGGTGAAGAGCCGGATCGGGGACTCGCACTACACGATGGACTTTTCGAATGGCGTGCGTTTCGACATGACGGTCGACCTGTCCGATACCTTTACGGCGGCCACCTGCGCCACGCTGATGAAGGGGGTCGCGCTGCTGCGCCGGCAGCAGGGAAGCGCGCAGGAGAAGTCGGCGATCGACAACACCACCATCAGCTCCAGCTCGGGCAAGCTGAGCGTCGACTACTCGTCGTCGGACAGCGAGTTTGCGGGCCTGCTGACGTCGCCTCTGTTCCAGAGCGTGGTGAAGTAGGCGGCTGTTCAGTCCTCTGCGATGGCGACAACCGTGAGACCGACGGCGAATTGCGCGTCGTTGAACTGGTAGCCGCGAACGTCGTCAGGCGGATCGAGTTCTCCGCGCTTGACTGTGGGCACGGAGAGGTTTGCGCCGGAGGCCGGCGGTCTCAGCCGGCGCTTCCAGCCGCCGGCGAGCACGTTGCAGAGCTCGCCCACGGCATCACCGATCATTGCGTCGTCCGGTGCCTCGCCGAGCAGCATCCGCGTAAGCTTTTCCGCGTCGACGGCCGCGAAGAGGAGGATGCATTCGCCATCCAGCGCGCCGTAAAACCTGACGTGAGCGGCGGTGTTCCGGGGGGATGCCGCCGTGGCGCAAGCCGGGACACATTCGATGCCGAGCATCGTCGCGAATGCCTCGGCGACGGTCTCGTCCATCAGGCCGAGCCACCGTTCGGCAGCAGCTTCGGCACTCACGCGAACACCGCAAGGGCCAGCGCTTTCTCGCGGATCTGGTCCACCGAGAATGGCTTGGCGATGGATCCGCTGGCGCCTGCTGAGAGCGCCTCGGCGACCATGGGGTCGCTGGCATCGGCGGTGACCATCAGCACGGGCGCCGTAGCGAGCCCGAGGGCGGCGCGCCGGCGCAGGAAGCCGACTCCGTCCAGCACAGGCATATGGACGTCGCACAGGATGAGGCCGGGCGCTTGTTCGCAGGCGGCCAGCCGCTCCAGAACGGCGATGCCTTCGACGCCATTACCCGCTTCGATGATCTCGTCGAGCGGCAGCCCTGCTTCACGCAGCGCCCTGGCGACGAGCTTTCGCATGAGCGCTGAATCGTCGACGATCAAAACTTTCATTCCCACCGCCTCCGCATGATCTCAAAGCGTTTATCGGCGTGGCCCTATGACGCATGAGGCCGGGATGGGTGCGGCTGCCTATAATCGCGAGGAGAGCCATGCTTGAGACCGTACGATTTTTATGGACCGCAACCCGCGGGCATCGCCTGCGTCCGTGGCGCAGCGAGTTTCTTCGCTGGCGGCTGGAGACCTTTACCGGGAAGCACGCCGAGGATGTCCGCGCGGGCGACTTCTGGCGGTTCCTTGCAGCGGAGCGCGGGCAGCTGGTCCGCTTCTCGCGCTGGCTGGCGGAGATGCGGGGATATGCAGGCCATACCGGTCGTCAGTGATCCGATGATTTGCGAAGGGAACCTTCTCTATTGCGGGGTCTTGAACCTTGAACCTCGCACCCTGAACCTTCAGTTTCTGCATCCCATAGAATCGACGCGGCAGAAAAAACGAGAGATTGCGAGGGCGAAATAATGGGCGACTGGATCAAGCTGAAGGCAAGCGACGGACACGAATTCAACGCGTACCTGGCCAAGCCGGCGAAGGAGCCTGTGGGCGCGGTGGTGGTGGTGCAGGAGATCTTCGGAGTGAACAAATCCATTCGTGCGGTGGCGGACCACTATGCCGCACAGGGTTTCCTCGGCATAGCGCCGGCGATCTTCGACCGCTATGAGCGCGATGTCGAGCTGGGCTACGGCGAGGCGGACATGAAGCGCGCCTTCCAGGTGTTCTATCCAAAGCTCGATCCCAACGTGACGCTGCTGGACATTGCCGCAGCCTTCCACTACGCGAAGGAGCATGGGAAGCCGACCGGCGTTCTCGGTTTCTGCTACGGCGGGTTGGCGGCATGGGTCGCGGCAGTCCGTGGCGAGAAGCTGCGCATGCAGCCTGACTGCTGCGTCTGCTATTACCCGGGCGGCATCGGCAAATTTGCAAAGGAAGAGCCGGCCAGTCCAGTGCTGATTCACTTCGGCGGGGCCGACGACCACATTGGAGCTGACCAGGTGGAGGCGGTGCGCACGGCGCATCCCCAGGTGGAGATCCACATTTACGAGGGGGCAGGCCACGCCTTCGCCAATCCCGACCGGCCGAGTTACCAGGCGGATGCCGCAAAGCTGGCCGACCGGAGATCGCTCGAGTTCCTGAAGAAGCATCTTGCCTGATTAAGACGCACCGCGGATTTGCGCGGATGAACGCGGATCGAGCACCCGGAAGGTGGTCATTTCCATGCGATTGCCGCTGGGTGCGCAGGATGCTATCTTTAAGGGAACACCGACGAGTGAATACAAGAAGAATTGGGAGCACTACCCCTGTGCTGGAAACCGCAAAGAAAACTGTCATCATCGAAAAATTTCGCACGCACGACACGGACACCGGAAGCCCGGAGGTCCAGATCGCGATCCTCAGCGAGCGCATCGGCGAGCTGACTGAGCACTTTAAGACCCACGCGAAGGACCACGGTTCGCGCCGCGGCCTGCTGATGCTGGTCTCCAAGCGCCGCCGCCTGCTCGACTACCTGAAGCAGACCGACTCCGACCGGTACCGCGAGGTCATCGGAAAGCTTGGCATCCGCAAGTAGACCCCCGACCCTGGGACCGTCCCACGACATCATGATGGACTCCGGCAAGCCCCGTACAGCCACGGCACAACAACTCCCGCATCCGCAGGGCCGGGTCCGCCTCTGCCCCCGGAGCCGTTGATGGGGTGCGCCATCCTCCGCAGAGCAGCTTCAGCGCGGCAGGCTGGCAGGCATCGCCGTCCCTCTATCCAAAATTCCACGCAGTCCGCCGCCGCGCATTCCGGCGTGGCCCGGCGGCGTCCCCGCGCGCATCGTTGATGGCGCGCGGCCAACAAGTTCCCATATCGAAAAGAAGACACACAAGAGAAGAGGCACATTATGAAGCAGGAAGTTACAGTCCAGCTTGCCGGCGGCAAGCAGATTACATTTGAGACCGGTCGTTTGGCCAAACAGGCCTCCGGCGCCGCGCTCACCTCCAGCGGCGACAACGTCATCCTGGCCACCGCAGTGGCCTCGCCCGACCCCAAGGAAGGCATCGACTTCTTCCCGCTTACGGTCGAGTACCGCGAGTTCACCTACGCCGGCGGACGCATCCCCGGCGGCTTCATCAAGCGCGAAGGCCGGCCCAGCGAGAAAGAAATTCTCACCGCTCGCCAGATCGACCGTCCCATCCGGCCACTGTTCCCGGAGACCTTCCGCAACGAGACGCAGGTGGTGGGCTTTGTCTATTCAGCGGACAAAGAGAACGATCCCGACGTCCTCGCCATCAACGGCGCAAGCTGCGCGCTCGCCCTCTCCGACATTCCCTTCCATGGCCCAGTGGGCGCGGTGCGCATCGGCATTGTCGACGGCGCAATGATCGTCAACCCCACCTACGCCGAGCGCGCGAAGTCGGTCCTGAACATCATGGTCGTCGGAACCAAGGACGGCATCGTGATGGTGGAGTCCGGCGCGAAGGAGTGCAGCGAAGAGCAGGTGGTCGACGCCATCGAGTTCGCGCACGAGCAGATCAAGAAGATATGCGCGGCCATTGAAGACCTCGTCTCCCGCGCGGGCAAGACCAAGCGCGTACCCGGCGCGGTCGAACTCGACCAGGCATACCTGGACGCCATGATCGCGAAGGTTGGCAGCCGCCTGCAGGACGCGCTGAACACGCAGAAGTATCCCAAGTTTGAGAGCTACGCCAAGGTCAAGGAGATCAAAGACGAGCTGAAGAAGGAGCTGCCGGAGGGCGATGCGGCGGCGGCGAAGAAGCTCTCCAAGTACTACGAGATTCTGCGCGAGAAGATCTTCCGCGACCAGGTGTTGAACGACCGCGTGCGCCCGGACCATCGCGCGTTTGACGAGATCCGCGCCGTTTCGGTCGAAGTCGGCGTCCTGCCGCGCGTGCACGGCTCGGCCGTCTTCACCCGCGGCGAGACGCAGGCGCTGGTGACCGCAACGCTCGGCACCACCGACGATGCGCAGCGCATGGAGAGCTACGAAGGCGAGCAGAAGCGCCGCTTCATGCTGCACTACAACTTCCCGCCGTTCTCCGTGGGCGAGGTAGGCCGCATGTCCGGTGTGGGCCGCCGCGAGATCGGTCACGGCGCGCTCGCCTTCCGCGCGATCGAGGCCGTTCTTCCGTCCGCAGAGGACTCGCCGTACACGCTGCGCGTCGTCTCGGACATTCTCGAGTCGAACGGCTCCTCGTCGATGGCCACGGTCTGCGGTGCGTCGCTGGCGCTGATGCATGCAGGCATCAACATCAAGGGCTCCGTCGCGGGCGTTGCGATGGGTCTGGTCAAGGAGGGCGACAAGTACGCTGTCCTCTCCGACATTGCCGGCGCAGAGGACCACTACGGCGACATGGACTTCAAGGTCGCCGGCACGCGCAACGGCATCACCGCGTTGCAGATGGACATCAAGATCATGGGCATCACCGCGCAGATCATGCGCGAGGCGCTGGCCCAGGCCAAGCGCGGCCGCTTCCACCTGCTGGACATCATGGACGCGACCATCGCCACCGCGCGCGCGGAGAAGTCGCAGTTCGCCCCGCGCATCCACACCATTCAGATTCCTACCGACAAGATCCGCGACCTGATCGGACCGGGCGGCAAGGTGATCCGCGGCATCGTGGACGCCACCGGCGTCAAGATCGACGTGGACGATACCGGCCGCGTGAACGTGGCATCGTCGGACGCAGATGGTCTGGCGCAGGCCATCCAGATGATCTCCGACATTACTGCCGTGCCTGAGATTGGCAAGACTTACCTCGGCAAGGTGGTCCGCCTGGCCGAGTTCGGCGCCTTCGTCGAGATCTTCCCCGGCACCGACGGCTTGCTGCACGTCTCGGAGATTGCCGAGCACCGCGTCGCGCAGGTGAAGGACGAGCTGCGTGAAGGCGACCAGATTTTGGTGAAGGTGCTGGCCATTGAGGGCAACCGCATCAAGCTCTCCCGCAAGGCTGTGCTGCGCGAGCAGCGCGCCAAGCTCGGCCTCGACGAGGGCGCGCCCGAGGGCGGCGATTCTTCAGACAGTGGCCGCGGGCAAGGTGGTGGTCGCACCGCGCCTCCCGCTCCCGCGGCGGACTTCGACGGTGAAGAGGAGGACGATGATTCCGAAGTCCTGCTTGAAGGCGGCGCCGACTTCGACGATGAAGAGGGCGATGATGTAGACGCCGAAGGCGGCGAAGGCGGCGAAGAAACTGATGCCGATGCCGAGCCCAACTTCAACCGTGCCGACCCGGTTCCCGCCGGCGCTCCCGCAGGCGGTGGTCGTGGCCCCGGTGGCGATCGCGGACCAGGCGGCGGCGGTGGCCGTGGCCCTGGCGGAGATCGTGGCGGTCGTGGTCCCGGCGGAGGTGGTGGCCGTGGCCCCGGCGCTGGCGGTGGAGGACGTCGCCGCCGCACTGGACGCCGTCCCGGCAGCGGCGGTGGCGGCAACACCGGTGGCGGCAACACCGGTGGCGGCGGCAACCGCTAAGAGTCAATCCAAGGTATAGAACGGGTGGCCCATCCTTCGCATTGCGAAGGGTGGGTCTGCTTTTTTTCAGCCACAAAGGGTGCCCCCGGGCGCCTCGGGCACTTGGGAAAGATCAGCCACTAACCCTCCACGCCTGTCATTTTTAGCCGCAGACTCAAACGACTGAGCCGGCAACCCAGCCGCTCGACCACGCCCACTGGAAGTTATATCCGCCCAGCCAGCCGGTCACATCCACGGCTTCGCCGATCACATAAAGCCCTTGCACCGCTGTGCTTTCCATCGTTTTAGAGGACAGGGCCCTGGTATCGACACCTCCCAAAGTTACTTCCGCTTTCGCATAACCTTCAGTGCCGCCTGGCGTCACCACCCATGCTTTCAGAAACGCAGCTACTTCCTGCAATGTTTTGTCCGGCATATTGCCGACAACGTCGTTCGGAAAATAATGTGTCGTGATTTGCTGCGCGAGGCGTTGCGGCAAAACCTCGCCAAGGATTGTTTTTAGCTCCGCCTTCGGTCGCACTTTTTTGCGTTCGATCAGGAAAGCGGCGGCATCCGTATCCGGTAGCAGATCGAGGGTGATGGATTGCCCCGCACGCCATACCGATGAAATCTGCAAAATCGCCGGGCCGGATAATCCCCGATGCGTGAAAATCATATCTTCCCGGAACGATGTCTTGCCGTGTTTGGCGATCACCTCCGTCGATACACCGCTGAGCGGTTGCATGAAGGCCAGCGTTTCGCCACTGAAAGTGAGCGGCACCAGGCCGGGCAGAATTTCCGTCAGCGGCAGACCAAAACGTTTTGCGGTCCCGTGTGTGAAATCCGTCGCGCCCATCTTCGGGATGGAAAGGCCGCCGGTCGCCAGAACCAGGGCCTTCGATGTGAAATCACCCTTAATGGTCTTGACGGTAAAAATATCCGCCTTCGTCACATCCGTGACAGGATGCTGCAGACGCAGGTCCACATGCGCCGCTGCGCATTCTTGCAGCAGCATGCCGGTAATCTGCCGTGCGTGGACATCGCAGAACAATTGCCCCAGCGTTTTTTCGTGATAGGCGATTTTATGTTTTTCCACCAGCGCGATGAAATCATGCTGCGTATAAGTTTTCAGCGCCGATTTCGAGAAATGCGGATTGCCGGAAAAAAACCGTTCCGCCGTGGCGCCGGTATTCGTGAAATTGCAACGCCCCCCGCCGGAGATCAGGATCTTTGCGCCGGCTTGCTCGCCATGTTCCAGAAGCAGGGTTTTCCTGCCGCGCTGGCCCGCGCGCATCGCGCACATCAGCCCCGCAGCACCTGCGCCGATAACAATAACGTCGAAATGTGCCATGATCGAAAGCCTTAAAACAGATTCTAGAATCCACCAAGCATCCAGGACGGCGGGTATCCCACCCAAGCTTAGTTTGGGTGGGTCGCTTTTTGCTCACAACCCGGTGGCACGGGACTGAAGGCGAGAACTGTTTCTGTTCTCCGACATACTGAGATTGAAGGGTCTCAACTCCTCCGGATGCTTCCTCACGTGAGTGAGAATCCGTTGCCGCTTCTGAATCCCTCTGGTCCCATTCAGGTCCGCTGGGCATAAGTCCGGCCGCACCGCCGCCACACGCTCGAAGATGTTCGCCCAGCGATGTTTCACCGCCGGGAGACTCACACTCAACTCGGTCGCCGCCGTGGCATCATCCAATCCGTCCAGCGCCAGCTCCAATAACTCCTGCTCGCCCCGAGTCAGGCGGAACTGTGGACGAGCATGACGTTGAAATACCGCAGCTGCGATAGAAAGTGGATTTTCTCGCATAATGTATGCATCCACGGCTGCTAACGCCCGTTCGTAATACCACGTTGCATCGCCTTTCCCGGGCGCATCAAATCGCTTGATGGCCTGGAAATGAGAACCGCGAGATATCTCAAAGTCCAGTTCATCCACGATCTCCGTGAATATTCTGGATAGCATGTAACCGCAGTGGATCTCCGGGTAGGAACGGCCCAAAATGATGCGTAGTTCATTAAGCTGGTCGGCGTTCATCCGGGTCTTCCAGCTGGTGTCGAGGACCACCTGCTCCAGGTCGCCTCGCGTATTTGCGTCGCGAACTTCCTCATAGGTCGCAATCACAGGATTGCCGACGAGAACGCTCTCGATGATTCTGGAGTTTAGGCCCGGTCTGGGATTCTGAATCTCCGCTTCAGCAAAGCTCTTCTTCACAAACGCGGACAATCCAAAACCTGCGATCTCGGTTTTGCCTTTTGCGTGCCGCTCGACCACAACACTGCGCGTGGCATGTCGCATCTCCAGGATCCGCTGCCACGCATTCAGCGCTTTGCGGTAACCCACAACTTCGGCGCCATTTTTTGCCGGGTGCAACGCCAGACAAGCGGGTAGATCGCTCGATCGAGTCTTTCTCCAGCTAAAATGTGCGTCCATCAAGCCTCCGTTGCGGTCGTCCAGGCCCGTTGTAACTATGTTCTTCCTGCTTATTTCGACGCGGTCGCGACCCATTGTAAACAGGAGTGCTTCAGTGCCGCGAGGGCTTCCCGGCTGATCAAAGATCCATCACCACCAAAAACGATCCTAATAGACCATTGCAGCCTTGAGTCCAGTTTCTTACCCTTACCGCACAGGATATAGCGGAACCCTTGCTAATCTAAGGGCCAGTGTCGACCTGCTGCGTATCCGGAGGCTTGCCATGAGCTCATCGCTGCGGAACCATTCCAGGCTTGTATTGCAGTTTTCGCTTTTGCTGGGCATGTCGCTTCTGACTGCCTGCGGAAACCGTTTGAACCCAGCGCTGCCCTCGGCTTCTTCCTCATCTTCTTCCCCTTCGGTGTCGGTCGCTATTTCGCCGTCGGTAGTCACGGTAGCGCAGCGTGGGTCGCTTTCCTTTGTCGCCAAGGTAAATGGAACCACTAGCTCCGCCGTTACGTGGTCGGTTGGAGAAGGTGCGTCAGGCGGATCAATCGCGAGTTCGGGTGTATACACGGCCCCCAACACGGTGGGAACATTCCATGTGATTGCTACCAGCGCCGCGGATCCGAGTGTAGAAGCGGAGGCAACGGTCTCCGTAACCCCATGTACCGCGCCATCTCTATGCATCACCATCTCGCCGCCATACGCGGTGGTGACCCAGGGCGCATCCCTCTCCTTTGTTTCAACGGTCACTGGGGCGGCTAACACCGCAGTGACGTGGTCGATTCTGGAAGGGACGCTGGGCGGATCGATCACGAATTCGGGACTATACACCGCGCCGCTCGGTACGTTGGGAGCGATCCATGTGGTTGCTACAAGTGTCGCGGATTCCACTGTAAGCGCGACGGCAACGCTTTCCGTACAGGCTCCTCCGGCTGCTGCAACCAACGGCGGCTTTTTCACAGCGGTTGGCTCGATGATGACAGGACGGGTGGCACACACAGCAACACTGCTGAAAAACGGCAAGGTCCTGATCGCCGGGGGCTGGGATGGTTCCCACGCCGTTGCAAGCGCTGAGCTTTACGATCCTGCGACTCGCACATTCTCCGCCACAGGCAGCATGATGACCGCCCGCCACTCAGCCACAGCAACGCTGCTGGCGGACGGCCGCGTTCTAATCGCCGGCGGCAACGGCGACTACACTCCGGGGTCCTATGGCCCACCGATCTTTAGCGCGGAGATATACGACCCTTCCACAGGAGCTTTCACGTCAACGGGAAATTTGGATCCGAATGGCGGAGACTTATATTCCTGGCATCCCGACAATCTTTCGACGTTACTTCCGGATGGGAAAGTGTTTGTCGCAGCAACTGACAATGCCGAGATTTACGATCCCGAAGGCGGGACCTTTTCGCTTACCGGCCACTATCTCAGCCCGGCACGCCGCTTTCCAAATACCGTCACTCTTCTCCCCAACGGCAAGGTTTTATTCAACGACTGGAGCAGCACCGAACTCTTCGATCCCCAGACCGGGACCTTCAGCGCTGCCGGCCCGATGACACTTGGGTACGCTCCCAGCTATGGGTATACCGCCTCGCTGTTGGCAGACGGCAGGGTGTTCTTTCTCGGCAGTGACGACTTTCCACCGGCCGATGTGGAGGTCTACGACCCGACTACTGGCAAATTTACCTCTGTCGCAAACACGGGGGCTGGGTATCATGAGCTTGCTCCTTCCTCCCGCCTTGCCGATGGAACCGTCCTGATTGCCGGCGGCCAGGTCGCAGGGGGGAGCGGCAGCACAGGTGCGGTACTTTTTGAGCCGGCCAGCGGAACATTCGAGGTCCCGGGGCCGATGACCGTTGCCCGCCACTCACACAAGTCAACTGCGCTGCCCGATGGCACGGTTCTGATTACCGGGGGTTGGAGCTTTTGGAACTGGCCGAATCAGCAACCAACGTCTACGGCTGAAATCTATACCCCTCACTGATCATCGAGGGACCCCAACACACGAGGCAAAAATGGGGAGTTTCTTCACAACACCTGTCAACCCCCTCCACCCGCCCATCTCGCCCCAACCCACTCTGCCCACGCGCTTTATCTCCCGCACAAAGTTGGCATATTAGTTTTGCTCCATTCGCTACAATAGAAGTAGGAAGAGATGAAGAGATAAAGAGTAGCCCGGCCTCGTGCCGGGCTTTCCTTAATTGTGAACCACCATGCTGCAAGCGCGTCAGACCCGTTGTCGGACATGCCCGTGCAACTCCTTTCTCATCAACGATTCACTGCACCATTTCTGCGACATACATTTGCAACCCATTCGCATTCAGCAGTTTGCGAAACCACATAGGGGGGAGGGGGTAAAGCACCGTGAACAGCACTTTTCAGCCACGCGTCCTCGTCGCCTTCATCGCCCTCGCGGTGCTGGCCGGCCCCGTTACCAGCTTCGTGTTGGGCCCCGGCGAAATTGGCTCAGACTATCTCGGCCCCGCGGGTGCGGCTGTTGCCTCCGGCGCAGCTGGGGCCACGCTGCTGGGTGCCGCTGCTTTGCGGCGGGAACGTCTTCCGCGCGCCAGCCAGTGGATCGCGATGCTTG
>DATCBR010000094.1:0-4535 GCA_036511765.1 Acidobacteriaceae bacterium
GAGGAGCAGCGCAAGAGGCTGAAAGAGGAACTGGCGAAGGAGTCTGAGTCGCACACGGGCGACTGCAGGATTGCGCCGAACTCGCCGAAAGAGACGAAGGTTCCGATGGCGCAACTGCTGGACGGGCCGGAAAATTTTGTGGGCTGGGGGCTGGACGTACAGTTAGGCAGCAAGAAGCGGCGGCTACAGATCGATACGGGGGCGAGCGGAATCACGATTTCCAAGGCCGCGGCACTGTTTCTGGGGATCGCGCGGGACGATCGGTCGAAGCTGGGCGGGATTGGGGACGATGGTTCTGTCAGGACTTCGATCGCGCATGTGCCGAGCATCAAGATCGGCAGCGTGGAGTTCCTGAACTGTCCGGTGGAGATCCTTGAGAAGTGGAGCGCGCTGAATACGGATGGACTGATTGGCACGGACGTCTTCACGTCTTCGCAGGTGACGCTGGATTTTCCCAAGCACGAGCTGCGCCTGACGCCGCTGCCGGACCGGCCGGGCGACAAGAAGCCGGATGCGAACGCTCCAACGGGCGACGATGAGGTGGTAGTGGCGCACGACCCTTATATTGCGCCGGAGATGGCGAAGTGGCTGCGTGTCTATCGCAGCGGGCACCAACTGCTGATGCCTACGGGAATCGTGGAGACCAAGCAGATCAAAGATGAGACAGCGTGGAAGGACAAGCTCTTTCTGCTGGACACGGGAGCAGACAGTAATCTGATCTCACCCCAAGCGGCGCGCGAGGTGACGAAGATCTCGCGCGATTATGACAATGGGATTCGCGGCCTCTCCGGCGAGGTAAAGAAAGTGTACGAGGCGGGCAAGTTTACGCTTGCATTTGCGGGATTGCGACTGGACTCGCCAAGCATGACCGCGATCGACCTGACGCAGATCTCACGCAGCACGGGCGTGGAGGTGTCTGGATTGATTGGCGCGCCGGCGCTGTTTCAGCTGGTGATGCATATCGACTATCGAGACAACCTGGTGATGCTTGAGTACACGCCGGTGAAGTGACGCGGGCTGCGCTGCGTGTACTGAAAAGGACTTGGGTCTCGAGCTATAAGCTATAAGCTCAAAGTTTTCCTGTGGCGGAGTGGCGGTGCGTAAGATGGTGGGAATGAAATATGTGATTGCGCTTCTGGCTGTAGCGGGGATTGTAGTGAGTTCGCTGGCGCTGCACGTCCACTACATGGACCCGTCGCAGGCGCCGCCGTGCGCGGTGAGCGCGACCTTCGATTGCGGCATCGTGAACCACGGCAAGTTCTCAGTGTTTCCGCCGTACGATACGCTGCGGGACTATGACGAGAACGGCAACCTGCATCCGAGCGGCCTGCATGTGCCGGTGGCGACGGTGGGGATCATCGGGTATGTACTGATCCTGATTGCGGCGCTGAGGGGGCGGATGCGGATTGTGCTGGAGATGGCGCGGATCGGGTTCTTCTGCGCGGCGTTTTTGAGTTACATCGAGGCGTACATCATTACGAAGTGGTGCATCTATTGTTTGGGGTCGCAGTGCATCATTGCGACGATTTTGATTCTGTCGATCGTTGCGGTGCTGCTGAAGCGCAGGCGGCGCGCGCAGTCGATGGCGGCGGTACTGGCGGCTGAGGACTAAGGGGATGTGGCCGAAGATATTGCTGGAATTGTTGCCGCACTTTACGCGGGTGTTGCCGCTGGCGGACAGGTATTTCTCGAATCGCGGAGATCAGGACAAGGCGCATGCGGCGGCGCTGGCATCGCTGGGTGAAGAGGTGCGCGGCGGCCTGGGGCGCGTGGATGAGCTCCAGGCGGGAATGCAGCAGGCGCTGAAGGAGCAGAGCGGGCAGATCGCCGAGGTTGGCGTGGAGGCGACGCGCGCGCGGATGGCGGCGGAGCAGGTGGAGCAGCGCGTGGCGAAGCTGGAGCGACGAGCTACAGCCACGCTGATGGTTGCGGAAGCTGGTTTCGTTTTGCTGGTGGTTGCGGTGGTGTTGTTGATTGTGGTGCTGGTGAAGATGAAGGGGCGGTAGTCATTCCCCCCGCCCATCCGCGTGCTGACGCCCGCGCATGAATGGGGCACCCACGGTGAAGCTGAAGGCGGGTAAGCACCCGCGGGCTTCGCGATCAGTGGAAAGGACGGTTCTTGAGCTGTAAGCTGCAAGCTCTCCAACTTAGAGCTGGGGGCTGCGACCCGACGACAGCGCTGGGCACCCGGCGCGCGACAGTAGAATCGAAGGATGGGAATCAGCAGAGAACAGGCGCTGGAGTGCCTGAAGAGCGACGACCTGATTGGCCTGGGGATGGAGGCCGATGCGGTGCGGCGGCGGCTGCATCCGGAGGGCGTGGCGACGTACGTGGTGGAATCCGAGGCGGAGTATGGACCGGCGTTGGCCGGTGCGGCAGGAACCGCAGGGTGGGTTGCGGCCCATCGCGCGGCGCATGGTCAGGGGATGCGGACGACGGTGCGGATGGTGTTCGGCGGGGACGAAACGGGCGCAGTTGAGACATTGGAGCAGCGGGTGGATCTTCTGGCGGCGGTGCGCGCGTTGCAGGAGGAGACGGGAGGCTTTGCGGCGTTTGTGCCAGTAGCTGCGGCTGCTCCGAATGGGCGGCAGTTGGATTCTGTTACGGCGGTGGAGCGGTTGAAGATGCTGGCGGTGGCGCGGATGTTTCTGGACAACATTGAGAACATCCAGGCGGATGGCGTGGCCAGCGGCATCGACGGACTGAAGGTATTGCAGACGGCGCTGCGGTTTGGGGCGAACGATGTGGGCGCGGCGAATGCAGGGGCAGGTAGGAGTGAGGAAGACCTGCGGCGGATCATCCGCGATGCGGGGTTGCGGCCAGCGGAGCGTGATGCGGCGTACCGGATGATGATGATTGCGTAGGCTTTCTGAATGTCTGATATTCTGATATTCAGAGGAAAAGGCTGATGGCTACCACTATCAAGATGGGCAAACGCGGAACGGTGGTTCTTCCGGCGAAGCTGCGCAAGCAGTTTGGGCTGGGGGATGGGTCGCTGCTGGTGACGGAGGCGACGGGAGGCGAGATCCGTCTGCGGCCGGCGTATGTCTACGAGCCGGAGGTCTGGACACCGGAACGGAAGGCGTATCTCACGCTGATGAATGCGATCACTCAAGAGGAGTACGACCGGATTTCCAGTCAGTTGCGGGAGGACGGCATCGATCCGACCCACGTTTCCGACCTGGAGCCCGACCAACGTGCGACGCTGCCCACAGATGCGGAGTGGGAGGCTCTGATGCGTGGCGGGCGCAAGACAGCGCACGAAGGAAAACACAGTGCCTGAGTTCGCTCCGCTGGCAATTTATCTGGATGCGAATGTACTGTTTTCGGCGGCGTACATTTCCAATTGTGAGTTGCTGAAGCTCTGGAGATTGCGGCGGGTGACGCCTGTCACATCGCTTTACGCAGTTGGAGAGGTGAGGCGCCATGCGGTGCTGACGACACACCAGGTTCGGCTCGAAGAACTGATCGCGAAGACGCTGATCGTGAGCGACGCGGACGTGCGGGTGATTCCTCCAGACGTCATACTGCCAGCCAAGGACCAGCCAATTCTAGCCGCGGCAATCGCTGCGAGCGTGGACTATTTGTTAACCGGTGACAAGGCGCATTTTCACCATCTCTATTCCAGGACGATCTCGGGCGTTGGGGTCCTGCGTCCGGCTGAGTTCCTGAGCCTGCACATGGATCGTCTTGCGGAATAAGCCTGCGCTCCAGGGCACGGGAGATTGTGAGCTACGCCGTACGCAGGCCGGCTTCGGCGATAGCGGTGGAGATGGTCTCGTCGGCGATGCCGTGTTTGCGCAGGCTTTCTGTGAGCGCCTGCACCTGGGAGCCGTCGAGTCGTTCGAGGTCCTTGCGCAGACCTTCGCTGATGTAGGCGCGGATGAGCGGTTGGTAGCCGGAGAAACCGAGCGCGGGTGCGATCTCCTTCATATCGTCGATGACATCTTCCGGCATGCGGATGCTGATGGTTGTCATCGGCCGGTCTTTGCGCATTCTTGCCCGGAGGCGGTCACGCATAGTCTTCATAGTCACTCCTTTCCCATGATGTTGCTGCGCGCGCTGAGATGATCCGAATGGCGTCGCTCTCGATCTCAAGATGAACGACGAAGAGGAGGGTGCGGTTCGAGGTCATGCCGATCACTGCCTGACGCGCTTCTTCAGGAACGCTCGCGTCGTCGAAGCGCAGAAGCGGATCGAAGAAGACCTCGCACGCTTCTTCAAAACGCACACCGTGCTTGGCGATGTTGGCGTCGGCTTTCGCCTCATCCCAGACGAATTGGAGGCCATTCAGCTCAACGTGCCAATCCACAAAACAACGTATATACATTGTATATAACGCTGTCAAGCAAGCGAGGCACGCATCAGCCATCGCGTAGAATCGGAAGACGTTGATGAAGAGTTGATGTGGAGCGGCCCATCTGAGCAATTCTGCTGAAAATTTGCGGCCCGGTGCGCTGGGGGCACTGCCAATGGTGTCGCTTGCGCACCTGCATGCGCCGCTGGCGATGGCTCTGGCTTCGAAAGGAATGCTG
>DATCBR010000095.1:0-4021 GCA_036511765.1 Acidobacteriaceae bacterium
TCCAGTACCTCCAGCAACGCGCTGGCCGGGTCGCCGCGAAAGTCCGACGCCATCTTGTCGATCTCGTCCAGCATAAAGACCGGGTTCTTCGTGCCGGCCTTCTTCATAGACTGGATGATCTGTCCGGGCAGCGCGCCGATATAGGTCCTGCGATGTCCGCGTATCTCCGCCTCATCGCGCACGCCGCCCAGCGACATGCGTACAAACTTACGCCCGGTCGCCTTGGCAATGGACATGCCGAGGGAGGTCTTGCCCACGCCCGGAGGCCCAACGAAACAGAGGATCGAGCCCTTGGGGTTCTTCACCAACTGCCGCACGGCGAGGAACTCGAGGATGCGTTCCTTGATCTTTTCGAGGCCGTAATGGTCTGAGTTGAGGATCTTTTCCGCGTGCTCGATCGAGCGAATCTCCTTCGAGCGCTTCTTCCACGGCACTGCAAGCAGCCAGTCGAGGTAGTTCCGGGAGACGGTCGACTCCGCCGACATGGGAGGCATCGCCTCCAGCTTCTTCAGCTCCTGCAGGGACTTCTCCAGAACGTCCTTCGGCATGCCTGCGGCTTCGATCTTCTTCTTCAGCTCGTCGAACTCGCTCTTCTCGCCGCGGCCCAACTCCTTCTGGATGGCCTTGATCTTCTCGTTGAGGTAGTACTCCTTCTGCGCCTTCTCCATCTGCCGCTTCACGCGCGACTGGATGGTGCGGTCCATATTCAGCTTCTCGATGGCCACATCCAGCACATCGCCGATGCGTGTCAGCCGTTGCTCCGGGTCGAATACATCCAGCAACTGCTGCTTCTCTTCAATGGAGAGCTGAAGGTTTGCAGCGATGGTATCGGCCAGCTTTGCCGGCTCGTCCATGCGCACGTTGGCTGAGACGGTCTCGTGATTGAGCGCCTGCTGCAGCTTCACATACTGCTCAAACAAGGAGTGCACGCGCTGCATCAACTGCTCCACCTGCGGCGTCATCTCCAGTTGCGTCTTGCCCGTGCGCACGGTGGCGACAAAGAAGCCGTCTTCGTCGTTTACCTCAACCGCCCTCGCCCGCTCCACACCCTCCACCAGCACCTTGATGTTGCCGTCGGGCATGCGCACGCTCTGCACAATGTTGCCGATCGTGCCGGTCTCGAAGATGTCATCGGCGCCGGGTTCGTCCACGCTGGCATCGTGCTGGGTTGCGAGAAATATTTTGCGATCTCCGGTCAACGCCTCTTCCAGCGCGCGCACGCTGGACTCGCGCCCAACGACAAACGGCGTCATCATATGGGGAAAGATGACCATGTCACGGATCGGCATCATCGGCAGCTTGCGGACTTCGCCGGTCAGAGTGTTCTTCGGTTGGTTCGGCATATTCTCCCCAGTTAGACGCGTTTGCCCCGGCCCAGGGTGCGACAGCGCGGGCCTGCGTCATAAAGGGATTGTACTGCGTGCCGCGAGGCGTGCATCGTCCCTTTCACGCTAACGTCCGGATAGTTAATCCACCCGGATGTGCAAAAGTAAAAGCGCCGCGCAGTGCGCGACGCCGTGTAATGTTTTGCAGATTGACGGTAACGACAACCCGTAAATTACCTACGTAACTGGTTCAGCCCGCCTTCTCCAGAAGCAGCGGCAGCATCAGACTATGCTTCTTCACCATCTCCGCTGTAATCGTCAGGTCGCCGATCTTCTTGTTTCCGGGAACGTAGTACATCAGGTCGAGCATCAGCTCTTCCAGGATCATGCGCAGTCCGCGCGCGCCTACCTTGCGCTGCAATGCCTCGCGCGCAATCTCCTTCGCTGCTTCCTCACTGAACGTCACCTTCACGTTCTCGTAGTCGAACAGCTTTGCGTACTGCTTCAGGATCGCGTTGCGCGGCTTGGTCAGGATTTCCACAAGCGCGACTTCATCCAGCTCGTCCAGCACTCCCAGCACCGGCAGCCGTCCTACAAACTCCGGGATCAACCCGTACTTCAACAGGTCCTGCGGTTCTGCCTGGCGCAGCAGTTCGGAGTCGCGTTGTGCGCGGATCGGAGTCACATCGGCAGCGTCGTCTTCAGCGGCGTTCAGCACCCGGAAACCCAGCGACTTCTTGCCCACGCGTCGCCCGATCACCTTCTCCAGGCCGACGAAAGCCCCGCCGCAGATAAACAGGATGTTCGTCGTGTCCACCGCGGTGAACTCCTGGTGCGGATGCTTGCGTCCGCCCTGAGGCGGCACATTCGCTACGGTGCCTTCCAATATCTTCAACAGCGCCTGCTGCACGCCTTCGCCCGAGACATCGCGCGTGATCGAGGGGTTCTCGTCCTTGCGCCCAATCTTGTCGATCTCGTCGATATAGATGATGCCACTCTGCGCCCGCGTCACATCGCCCTCGGCGGCCTGCAGTAGCTTCAGGATGATGTTCTCAACATCCTCGCCAACATACCCAGCCTCGGTCAGCGTAGTCGCGTCGACGATTGCGAACGGCACATCGAGCATCTTCGCCAGCGTCTGCGCCAGCAGCGTCTTGCCGGAGCCCGTTGGCCCCACCAGCAGGATGTTCGACTTTGCAAGCTCCACATCGTTGCCGCGCGCCTTGTTGAGCTGGATGCGCTTGTAGTGGTTGTAGACCGCGACCGCGAGCTTCTTCTTCGTGTTGTCCTGGCCGATCACATATTCATCGAGGAAGGCCTTGACCTCTTGGGGCTTGGGCAACTGCGCCGGCGCGGCGCCGGCTGTCGTCTCACTGCGGTCATCTTCCAGAATCGAGTTGCAGACGCCTACGCACTCATCGCAGATGTAAGCGCGCGGATAGTCCGACGGGGAAGAGATGAGTTTCGCCACCGCGTCCTGTGACTTGTGGCAGAAAGAGCAGCGAAGCGATTCGTCCGAACCGCGGGATGTCTTCATGGTCGGTACAACTCCTGGTCCGCTCTTGCTGGAACTCACACAGTCTACACCCGAACGGATTGGTGCAGCCTACACGGAAGTCACCGCGATACCCCGTTAGGGTCACTACGGTTACCCCCTGAACCAAGAGAACAAACCCCGGCACTGTGCCGGGGTCTGCGGAAGGGATAGCTACTTGCGGGGACTAGGTCCGGGGCCGGTCGATGATGTCGTCGATGATGCCGTATTCCTTGGACTGCTCGGCTGTCATGATGAAGTCGCGCTCGACGTCGCGCTCTATGCGTTCCAGCGGCTGGCCAGTCGACTTGCTCATCAGCTTGTTGGTGATCTCGCGGATGCGCAGGATCTCCCGCGCGTGGATGTCAATGTCGGTTGCCTGGCCGCTCAGCCCGCCCATCGACGGCTGGTGGATCAGGATGCGTGAGTTGGGCAGAGCAAACCGCTTGCCCTTTTTTCCCGCCATCAGCAGGAATGCGCCCATCGATGCCGCCTGCCCCACGCATAGCGTCATTACGTCGTTCTTGATGTACTGCATCGTGTCGTAGATCGCGAGGCCCGCCGTGATCGACCCGCCCGGCGAGTTGATGTAAAGCTGGATGTCCTTCTCCGGGTCCTCACCGCTCAGGAACAACATCTGCGCGATGATCACGTTCGCAATGTTGTCGTCAATCGGCGTGCCCAGGAAAATGATGTTGTCGCGCAGCAGACGGCTGTAGATGTCGTAGGCGCGTTCGCCCCGGCTCGTCTGCTCGATCACCATCGGTACCAATCCCATCGTGTCCCTCGTCCTTCCGCATATTGCCTGGTTTGTGTGGATGGTTTTCGAGCGCCGGCAGCTAGCTCGCCAGCTTCTCGTAGAGCACGGTGCCCGTCTTCTCCCGCCGCAACTCTTCGCGCAGCCTCGCCATGCCGCCGTCCTTTTCAAGCCGATCGCGCAGCGTGTCGAACGGCTCGCGCGTCTGGATGGAAAGCATCAGCAGCTCGCGCTCCAGATCCTCATCGCTTACCGTCACGTTCTCCGCGTCAGCGATCTTGTCCACCACCAGCGAGGCCCGTACCTCGCGCTCTGCCTCATCGCGCTGCGCGGCTCGCAGTCGGGTGAAGTCCAGCTTGCGCATGTCTTCGGCCTTCATGCCCTGCTGCGCCAGCGCGCGCAACC
>DATCBR010000096.1:0-2062 GCA_036511765.1 Acidobacteriaceae bacterium
AGTTCCCCGCCGCTGCCTCCCACGCTGCCACGAACCACACGCCCGCGATCACCCGCTCCTGCGGATGGCCCTCCGGGAATAGATGAAGCGCCATCGCGTCGGCATGCTTCTTCAGGCTGGACTCCTTGTTCAGCTCATAGGTCGCGGTGAGCCGCCGCAGCCGGTCCATCTGATACCGCATCTTCGACGCGGATACCTCCGCCGCCTGCCCGAGGCCGGCATCCATCGAGCTCATATAGTCCTGCGCCGCCGTCAGCGCCTCGTCCAGCGCATTGCCCGTAGCCGCCAGCCGCCGCTTCGCCTCGATCGGCATCGCGCGCGCGCCCAGCCGCTGGGCTAACTCTTCCGGGCTTCGCATCGCATCGGGAAGAGTCACGTCGTGCTGGGCCATCACTGTGGCGATCGAAGGCTCAAGGATTGTCGCCGACATGCGCGGCAGAATCGGCGTAATGCGATGGGCGATACGTTGGTACAGTACCGCGCTCTGCGCAAAGTACGCAATCTCCGCAGGCCCGCCGACGTATGCCGTGGTGGGGAGAATCGTGTCCTGAAAGACTGGCCGCAGCAGCGCATTCGGGCTGATGCGCTCCGGAGTCTCGTCCAGAATCGTCAGCAGCTCCGCCGTGGTGAACGTCTGCGCGCCGCTGCCGCTGCCGGCCTTCCATGTCGCGTCGGGAAGTCGCTTCAATGGCTGTCGGGTCTCTGTGCCGTTGCTATCGTTGACGAGGAACAGCAGCGACGCGCTCGGCTTCACCAGGACCTGTGCGTGATAACCAGCACTCTCAAGTTCCGCTGAGCGAGTCAGCAGCGCGGACTCCAGCTCTTCGGCCTGCTCGATTGCGGCCCGCAGCGCTTTTGCGCCAAGCGAATGAAAATCGCGGCCCGACGCATCCATCACGATCAGCCCATGCTGGCTAAACAGCCGGGTCATCCATCGCGCGAACGCACCCGCAAACGTCGAATGCGGGCTACCGTAAAACTCGCGCAGCATCTCTGTCACCGATGCATAGCTCAGCAGTTCGCTGGCGCGTTCCAGCAGCGGCCCGATGCCGTCGCCAAACCGCACGTCGCCTACGGGGGCGTCATTGGTCGCTTTGAGGCCCAGCCGCAGGGTCTCCACCGCATTCTTCGCCAGCAGCGAGACCTGGTCCACCTCATCGATGTCGTGGTCCTCGCTGGCCAGCCAGAAGACCGGCACATGCTCCACGCCGGTGGCTGAGGTCACCTGCTTGGCGCGCGCAATCGCGGTGGCAGCCTTGTGCAGTGTGAGCAGCGGGCCACCCAACAGTCCCACCTGCTGACCTGTTACGACAGCGCGCGCGCCGGCACGCAGCTTCGCAATGTTGGCGATCGTCTTCTCGCCTGCCCCGAACTCCCGGCTTTGCCGCTCCAGCGCGTCGGCCAGCGCGGCTGCGTGCGCGCTTGCGGCAACCGGCTTCATCCAGGTCTGTCCGAGCGGCTCCGCGCCATACCACTTGCCGACCGGCGACTTCACCTCGCCCATCGCGAGATAGTCGCGATAGAGCCTGGTGATGTTCGGCAGCGCCGTGATCGGGTAACACTCGGTGTTCATGCGACTCTCAGGGGTGGTGCGAGGATATGACAGGCTTCGACCGTCTACTTTCGGGCCTCATCCAGTGTGACACGCTTTGGATTGGATGCGCCGCCGGCCCTTCAGTTGCAGGATGATACCGTAGACGCATGGCCGCCCCGTCCAAGATCCCCCGCAAGCCAGCCGCCGCAAAGAAGAAGCCCGGCAAACGCAAGGTCGTCGGTTCAAAGCTCAGCTTCAAGGGCCGCGTCTTCAACGTCTACACTGACACGGTTATTGAGCCCAGCGGCCATCGCACGGTGCGCGATGTGATCCGGCACAATGGCTCGGTCGTCATCCTCGCCGTCGACGAGTCACAGAATCCCGCGGACCCGGAAGTGATCCTTGAGCGCCAGTACCGCCACGCCGTGGGCCAGTACCTGATCGAGCTGCCAGCAGGCACACGCGATCCCGGCGAGGCGCCGCTGGCCGCCGCCAAGCGCGAGATGATCGAGGAGACTGGCTACCGCG